>NZ_JBHSRF010000013.1:0-153360 GCF_042658925.1 Sphaerisporangium aureirubrum | reverse complement strand
GGCGCCTTTGATCACCACCGTGTCGGGGGCCAGGGCTATGCCTGCCGAGTCGTCGGTGGGGGGGTCTTCGGACAGGTAAGCGGCGGCCACGCGGGCGGGGATCAGGGTGCCGGTGCGGGCCAGGGCGGGGCCGACCTCGGAGATCAAGGACTGGACCTCGGCGGGGGGGAGGGTGCCAGGGGCGTGGAAGTGGTGGTGGCGGGCGAGGTCGGGGCCCGGGGTGCGATCGATCTCCACGGGGGTGTTTCCCCAGCGGGGCGTGGTCCAGTGGACCGGCCAGTCGAACGGGCGCAGGCCGACGAGGCGGTCGACCGGGGCGTCGGGGGCGGTCAGCGTGGCGATGGCGGCCCGGATCCTGTCGGCGCCGATGCCGGGGGCGCCCAGCCACAGTTCCGCCAGCACGGTTATCCCGGCGGCACGCAGCTTCTCCATGGTCACGCGCATCCGTTCCATGGGCACGACAGCGCCGCCACGGCCGATGACCTCGTGGTCGGCCGCGCAGACCCCGAGCACGACCGTCGTGCAGCCTTCGGCGATCAGCCCGTCCGGGTCCGCCACGGTCCGCGCCAGCCCGGCACGGCCCGCCCACGGCCCGGGAGGAACGGGGTCCCCGGCCCGCTCACGCCAGTACGGCCTGGGAGGAACCGCCTCCCCGGCCCGCTCACCCCAGTACGGCCCGGGAGGAACTGGGTCCTCGGCCGGCTCAGGCCGATGCGGCCCGGCGGGGTGGCCGGGTGGTGGTGGATCGGCGGTCCGCAGGTCGGTGGGTGTGGGAGGGCCGGCGACTCGCCACAGGACGGGGGCGGGGGGCTCGGCGAGCCTGGCACGGCGCAGGGGTGCCAGGTTGGCGAGTACGGGCCAGTGGGCGTGGGCGAAGCGGCCGGTTATCAGGAGGGGGGCGGGAAGGCGTGCGGCGATCGTCAGGGCGGCGGGGAGTTGCTGGTCGCGGTCCAGTACCAGCCAGATCTCTCCGGGTGGGCCTTCATGAACGGCCGCGACGGTCTCCTCCAGCTCGGCGTCGTACGGCGCGGGGGCGCGGGAGGCGCGGAGAGCGGCGGTGGAGTCCTCGGTGGTGCCGTCGCGCAACTCCAGGTCGTCCAACGTGATCTCGACCGCCGAGCCGGGGTGGTGAGCCGCGGCGGGGACCAGGAGCGTGGCGGCCCGCAGCCGGGCCAGCGGGCCCGCGGGGTCGGCCAGTACGGCCGCACCCGCCCGCAGCCGCACGGTCATCTCGGCCCCGGCGCTACTACCGGCGGCAGGACCGGCGCCTTCGACGGCAGGCTGAGCGTTTCCGGTGCCGTCCACGGTGATGGTGGGCCCCGGAGGGCTCGGCGTCGGTGAGGTCGTCGCGGTGGCGAGCAGGCGGCCGATGAACTGGCGGCCCGGGTCGAGCAGGCGGTGCGGTCCGGCGGTCCATTCGAGGCGCACGGTGACGTCGGCCAAGGGCGGCACGATGACAGTGGTCTCGACGGAGCCGGACGGCGGGGCATGGCCGGACTGGGCGGTGTGGCCGTGAGGATCGGCGGGGGATGGGGTGGGCCCGGGGGTGGGGGTCATGGTGGGGGTCCGATGTGGCCGGTCAGGGCTACGCGGAATTCGCTGGTGTGGGGGCCGGTGGAGCGGTGGAGCCATAGGTCGGTGGCGCTGGGGAGCATTTCGGAGATGGCCAGGGGGCCGGCGGCGGCCAGGGAGCGGAGGTGCTCCTGGGCTTGGGGGACGTCCAGGTCCAGGCAGACGGGCTTGGTCTCGGTGGGGCTCAGGGCGAAGACGTGTCTCGGCCAGCCGCGTCGTTCGCGTTCGGCGACCACGGCGGCGAACAGGTCCAGGCGGTCGGAGGCGTCGATGATCGCGCTCAGCGCGCCTTCGGGGAGGTCCCAGCGCTCACGCTGGACGACCAGGTCGCCCAGCACCAGGCGGGGGGTGTGCTCGCCGGCGCGCAGGCGGGGGAAGTCGACGGGGACGGGGGCGAACACGCGCAGGTGCGGGTGGTCGTCCTCGCCGATGTACAGGGACACGGGGCCGTCCGGGCCTGTCAGCTCGGGCAGGCCGTCGCGCAGCACCGCGCGCAGGTCCCCGGCGGCCACGTGCCGTCCGGCGGGGGCGCCGGAGCGGCCGGTGACCTCGATGAACGTGCCGGGGTAGGTCGCGCCGACCAGGCCCTTGTGCTGGCGCCGGTGCAGGACGGTGGCCGCCCGCTCCCGGCCGCCCCACACCTCCAGCACCGGTGCCACGTCCCGCGCCAGCTCCACGGGGTCGGGAGCGAAGTGCGCCTGCAATCCCCAGGCGAACACGTAGGGATGGATCTCGCCCAGCACCAGCGGCGCGTCACCGGCCTGGAGCATCACGTCGGGGCTGACGAAGAAGGCCCCCTGCGGCGGGTCGGTGAGGTCCGCGACCGCCTCGGGTTCCAGGAACGCCACGCGACCGTCGGACACCGCGAGGAACCGTTCCAGCAGCGCGGTACGCCAGAGTCCCCACGTGTCCAGGACGGGCTCGAACGCACCGGTCGCGAGCCGTGCGGCGAAGGCGTCGGCGAACTCCAGGAACGGCAGCGACCCGCCGTGCTCGGCGAGCAGCCGGGCCGCGAGGGCCCGCAGCCCGTCGTGCTGGATCCGCGCACCGGTCAGCCCGAGCTTCAGCACCGGGTCCAGGGCCTTCTCCAGCCGCCGGGCGGTCGCGGCGGGCCAGCGGACGGGCTGGGCGTCGGCGTGGCAGTCCTCGAACAGAATGAACCGGTCGGCGTAGGTACGTCCCTGGTTGCGGCGAGCGGAAGCCCCGGTGACCGACTCGAACAGCTCCTCGGCCTCGGCGAGGATCTTGGTCCGCTCCGGCACGCCGGATTCCTCGGCGAACCGCTCCAGCAGCTCACCCAGCTCCGCGGCGGCCTCCCGGAACCGCGCCGCGGCGGGGACGTCGGGCAGCCGCGCCACCACGTCCCGCAGCGGGTACACGGTGGTGGAGCTCGGCTCCAGGTCCCGGCGCAGCAGCAGGGTCCGCTCCAGCGCGGCGACCCGCCGCTCGGCCTCCTCGGCGCCGATCCCCACGACGGCACCCAGCTCGGCGGCCGTACGGACACCGTCCGCGGCACGCACCAGGGCGAGGCCGGCGGCGTCGAGCGGCACCGGCGGCCGTCCGGGGATCCGCGCGACCCCACCGCCGGGACCGTGCGCGGCGTCGTGGTCCGCCGACTCGTCGATGATCGCGACCGGGAGCCTGCGGGGTGGCAGCAGCCGGCGCACCGACGGGACGGACGCCGCGGCGCGGGCCCACGCGGCGGCGGCCCAGAACGCGACGAATGTTTCCCGTGAAGCAACGCCGGACGCGGTCTCCGGCCCGGTCTCCACGGACTGGACGTCCGGGTCGACGCGGCCGAAGCAGACGGGCCCGAAGAAGCTGGTGGTCTCGTTCTTGGCGCCGAGACGCTGCAGGTACGCGTACTCGCGCCGCTCCATGGCCCGGTCCCGCGCGGTGCGCGGGCCCCCCGAGGCGGTGCGCTCGTCGCGCCGGGTCAGGGACTCCAGGAAGTCGGGCGAGAGCAGGAACACCGCCTCCCGCACGTCCTGACGCCCGGTCGCGGCCTGGAGCACGGCCGCGGCGGCGGGCTCCTCGGCGGCGAGCAGGTCCCGGGCCCGCGTGGTGTGCCGGGCCGCGTCGTCCAGCGCGCCGGTCCAGTCCCGGTGGCCGGACAGCAGCTCGGGCGACCACGGCCCGGGAGGCGGCTCGGCGGGGATGCGGCGCCCGACCCGGCTGCGCAGCCGGGACAGGGCACGCAACGCCGCCCGGTCGCCGGCGTCGCGCAGCCTGCCGACCTCCGCCGGGATCGTGGTCTCCAGCAACCCGGCGCGGGCCACCTCGGCGCGGTCCCGGCACAGGTGCGCCTCGCGCAGCGCGGCCGCGGTGCGCGGGCAGTCCAGGCCGGACAGCAGGCCGAACGGGAAGCCCGCGCGCCGCAGCACGAAGGTGTCCAGCATCCGGAACGCGGTCGTGCCGGTGAGGCCGGGCAGGGTGTCCAGCATCGGGAACGCGGTCATGCCGGTGTGGCCAGGTCGAGGGCGATGAGCCGGAAGGGACGGTTCAGCTTGGTGGTCGGGCGGGGCAGCGCGGCGGTCAGGGCCGCGGGGTCGCCCCCCGCCGCCGCGTCCAGCGCGGCGACCAGTGCGGCGGCCTCCGCGCGGAAGGCGAGGCTCCGCGTGGCGAGCGCCCGCACCTCCGGCCCGGGGACCCCGCCGTCCGCGACGGCACGCCCGGCGCGGGCGAGCGCGAGGGCGTAGGGGTCGCCGATCGCGGCGGCGGCGGACTCGGCGCGCTCGTACCACTCACCGGCACGCGTCGCCTCGCCGAGGTCGAGGAGCAACCCGCCGATCTCGGTGGCCACGATCTGCTGGTGCAGCTGGTCCTCCAGCCTGCGGGCCAGCTCGTACACGGTGGCGTACCCGGCGAGCGCCTCCTCGTGCCGTCCGGCGCGGTAGTTCAGGCCCGCCGCGCGGTAGCTGTGGTGCTTGAAGAAGCTGTCGCCCCAGCCGGAGCTGATCTTGGCGAAGTGGTCCCAGGTGCCCGCGGCCGTGTCGTACTTCTTGGCCATCTCCTGCAGCACGCTGATGTTGGAGATCAAGTTGATCTTCAGGTGGGTCGCGTCCGCCGAGTGCAGCTTGGAGATCAGCGCGACGGCCTTCTTCTCCTCGCGCATCGCCTGCGGGTACTCCTTGGCCCGCACGTGGGCCAGGGCCCGGACGTTGCGCAGCCACGCCTGCTCGACCGCGGACACCTCCGACGGCTCCTTGGCCAGCTCGGTGAGGCCGTACTCGATGTCGGCGATGCCCGAGGGCAAGGTGCCCGCCCGCTTGACCGCGAGCAGCGCCCGCAGCAGCAGCACCTGCGCCTCGCTGACCGCGTCCGGTGCCACGGCGAAGGCGCGGTCGAACTCCTCCCGCGCGCCGTCGATGTCCTGCACGAGCGCGCGGACGACGCCGATGGAGCGCAGCGCGAGGGCCCGCAGGTGCGCCGGGGAACGGGCGACGTCCACGTGGATGCCGATGGCCGGGGTGCCGTCGCCGGGGTCCGTCGCGGTGAAGTGCTCGGCGACCGCCGCGCAGTCCAGCCCGGGGGTGGCGTCGAGCAGGGCCAGCAGCGCCTCGGCGGCGAGGATGCCGCCCTCGTGGTTGGCGCTGAAGAAGCAGGACCGGATGGCGAGCAGCGCGGCGGCCGCGGTGCGCTCCGGCGGGCCGGCGGACTCGCCGAGCACCTCGGTGAGCTGGCGGTACTCGGGCACGTCCACGGCCGGGCCGTCGGCGACCGGGTCGGCGGCGAGGGCGCCGGGCGTGGGCTCGGCGGCGAGGGCCGCGCCGTCCTCCGTGGTCCCGGGGCCGGCCGGGGCGTCGAGGCCCAGCCGGTCCAGCAGGCCCGCCAGGGTGGCGCGGCGGACGGTGGACGCGCGCGCCGAGGACGCGGCGGGCGGGTCCAGGTCGGCCAGCCACAGGCCGGTGCCCGTGGCGCCGCTCACCATGAGCCGTTCGGCGATCCGGGGCAGCGCTCGCAGGCTCACCACGTCGGCGTGCCCGACCCCGCGCAGCAGCAGCGGGCGGCCCACCGCCGCCAGCGCCGCGGCCACCGCCTCGGCGCCGGTGTCCAGCACGCGGAACACCTGCTCGGACTCGGCGTGCAGGCGACGCTCGGACGGCGTGCCCGCGAGGTCGGCGAGGAGCGGCGCGTCGGGGAAGGTGCCGGGGAACAACCACTCCCACTCGGGGCGGTGCCGCCGCGCGACCTCGTCCACGACGTCAGGGACGAGGCCGGCCAGCGTGGTCAGCACGGCCCGCAGGGAGGAGAACGCGACGGGGAGCCGGGTGCCGACGGCCACGACGACGGGCACCGGGCCGGGAGGTGGAGACAGCGGGTCGCCGACGTGCAGCACGACCGTGTCCCGCGGGGTGTCCACCAATGTATTCGTGACCATTCGCACCAGGGCTCCCATCGCGATCCTGTTGGAATTGGAAATAGTTGTCACAGCGGGAACCGCTGTCGTCACGCCGGGATGAGTCGCTCAGGCGAGCGGAGCGATACGGTTCTCGATTTCCTCGAGCAGGAACTCCATGTCGTCGAGGTCGCCGAGTTCGTCGTCGTCGTACGCGCCGTCCTCCGCCACGGAATCCACCGCGGAATCCGTGGTGATCTCGTCGTCGGCCATGCGGGCCTCCTTCCGAAAGGCGCCGGCGACCCGCACGGGAGGCGCGTCACCGGAGCGTTACTCGTCTTCCGTATGTCCTGCCACGCGGCCTGGCGGCACCAGGCCGGGCATGGCGAAGCGGCAGGCCGGCGCGCCCCCGGCGTCCCGGGGCCGCGGTCCTCCTGTCGCTCCCCGATCCTGCAACAGCGGGGCTGCCGTGTCTTCTTCGCACGTGCCGAGTTTCCGTCTCCCGCAGGCCGTCCGATATCGCGGATTCAGCATTCTGGAAGACGGGTGTACGGGCCCGTCCGAATTACGGTTGGCGTCGAGCCGGTTAGGTTTCACGGCACCTGCGAATTCACGGCGACCCCCGGAGTCCACGCACCATGGAACGGCCCATATTCCAGGCGATCTCATGACCGCGGACGCGACCCGGTGGCGGCCGGCGCCGCTGGCGCTGCTGCGGCGCACCGGCTTCCCGTTCGAGCTGCTCGACCGGCTCGCCGACGCGGAGGCCGCGGAGGCGCTGCGCGCGTACCGGGCCGCGCGGGCGGACGCCGGGGAGCTGTACGCGGAGTTCGACGCGGAGGTCTTCGAGCGGGCGGTGCGCGACCAGGAGGCGGCGCGGGCCCCGGCCCCGGTGTTCAAGGCGCTCTACCGGGTGCGCCGCGCCGCGGGGCGGGCCGAGGCTCCTCCCGCGCAGGCGCTCGCGACGGTGGAGGCGCTCGGCCCTGACGTCGCGGGGTGGGTCGCACGGCAGCGCGTCGCCGCCGGACGGCTGGAGGGGTGCCGTGCCCGCTTCGAGTCCGCCGCCGAGGCGGCGCTGGGCCGGGCACGCGCGCTGCTGTGGGAGACCGCCGCCGGGGCGCGGTTCCGGGAGGCGGTCCTGCTGTCCAACCCCGGCGCGTACGAGCGGGTGCTGCACCGGGCGGGCACCGTGCCGCCCGCCGCACGCAACGCGAAGGCGCGGCGGGAGGAGGGCCTGCTCTACGCCTACCTCCAGCGGTTCTGCGCCAAGAACGAGTCGGTGAGCTTCTTCGGCCCTGTCGACCTCGTCCGGATCGAGCCCGGCTCCGCCGAGTCGCTCACCCTGGCCCGGCGTCCCGGCACCCTCCAGGCCCGCTGGCCGCGCACCGCCCACTGGGCCGCCGAGGCCCTGGCCGCCCGCGCCGCCGCCGACCTCGCCGACCGGCTGCCCCTGCGCCTCGCCCCCGGCTTCGCCGCCACCCCGGACGGCCGGCGCCTGACCCTGCCCGACGGCCGTACGGCCCGGCTCGACGCCGCGTCCGCCGCCGCGGTCCGCGCCTGCGACGCCGGTCTGACCCTGGCCCGCCTCGCCGAGAAGTCCACCCCGGAGGAGACCACCGCCGCCCGCCGCCTGCTGGACCGCGGGGTGCTCCGCCGCGACCTGCCGATCCCCACCGCCGTGGACGACCCGCTCGCCTGGCTCCACACCACGGTCACGGGCCTCGCGGGGCTCGGGGAGCCCGACGCGTCCGGAGGACCGGAGGGATCCGGCGTGTCCGAGGCGAGCGTGTCCGGCCCGAGCGTGTCCGGCCCGAGCGTGTCCGGCCCGAGCGTGTCCGGCCCGAGCGTGTCCGGCCCGAGCGTGTCCGGCCCGAGCGTGTCCAGGTCAAGCGTGTCCGGCCCGAGCGCGGTCGTGCCCGGGGATCCCGCCGAGCGGTGGGTGGCGGAGCTGGAGCGGTTCGCCGAGGTCGTGGCGCGGTTCGCCGCCGCGGGGGACGGGGAGCGGCTGGCGGCGCTGCGGGCGGCGGAGGAGTGCTTCGCGGAGCTGAGCGGCGCCGAGGCGCGCCGGGCGGCGGGCACCATCTACGCCGACCGGCTGATCGTCACCGAGGACTGCCGGGGGGACGTGGTGGACGCGGCGCTCGGCGGGCCGCTGCTCGCCGAGGTCTCCGCGCGGCTGGACCCGGTGCTGCGGCTGTGCGCCGGATACGGGCTGACCGTCGCCGAGGCCGTGCACGAGCAGGCGCTCGCGCTGCACGCCGAGCTGGCGGGGGGCGGCACCGAGGTCGGTTTCCTCCCCTTCATCGCCGCGCTCGACGGGCGAGTGCCGATGACGGACGTGACGGCCGGCCCGGCGGTGGCCGCCTGGCTGGCCCGGCTCGCCGGCATCGTGCGCGCCCACGACCGTGACGGCGTCGCCGACCTCGACGCGGCGGACGTCGCGCCGCTCACCCGCCCGCTGCCGCCGGGCCTCAGCGTCTCCCCCGACGTCTTCCTCGCCGCGCCGGGCGAACCGGAGCTGCGGGACGGCGCCGCCGAGCTGATCGTCGGGGAGATCCACCACGGCACCCAGGTCTGGACCCACCTCGGCGCGCTGCTGCCGGACCACGACCGCCACGCCGCCGCCCTCGTCACGCTGCTCACCGTGGACGGGCGGCCTCCCGCGGCGCTGGTGCACCGCCGTACCCAGGGCAAGGCGTTCGAGCGCGACCTGCCCGGCCACGACATCGAGGTGCTCGGCCGTTCCACCAAGGACGAGGCACTGCGCGCCGCCGACCTGACCGTGGTCCGGACCCCCGGAGGACTGCGGCTGCGGCATCCCGGGCACGGAGAGCTGTTCCTGCGGCCGAGGGACCCCCGCGCCGCGTCCAGCTGGCTGTTCGGCCCGCCGCCCGTGGTGCCGCCCCCGCTGGAACTGCCCGGCGGCTCACCCCGGGTACGGCTCGGCGGCGCCACGGTGTGGCGGCGCGCCTGGGAGCTGCCCGCCGCCGCCCTGTCCGGCCTGCTCGGCGCCGCGGGAGCCGCCGAGGCGATGCTCGCCGCCGACCTGATGCGCGAGGAGCACGGCCTGCCCGGCCGGGTCTTCGTCCGGGTGCCGGGCGAGCGCAAACCCTTCTACGCCGACCTGGCCGAGCCGCTCAGCCTGGAGCACCTGGCGCACATGGTGCGCTCGGCGGGCGACGGCCCGGTGCGGCTGACCGAACTGCTGCCCGGCCCGGACCGCTGGTGGCTGTCCGACGACCGTGGCCGCTACAGCACCGAGCTGCGGATGACCTACTTCACCCGCCACTAGGACACCGGACCTGCGAAAGGAAGACCAATGGCTCGATACGACATCGCCGTCATCGGCGCGGGCGTGGTGGGAGCGTCCACCGCGCGCCTGCTCGCCGCGGAGGGCGCCTCGGTCTGCGTGCTGGACGCCGGCGCGCGCGGCGGGCGCGGATCGCGCGCCGCCGCGGGGGTGGGCGTGCCGTCGGTGCGCCTGCTGGCCGACCCGCTGATGCTCGGGTTCGCCGAGGCGGGCCGCAAGCAGCTGCTCGCCGACATCGACGAGCTCACCGGGAACGACCCCGGCAGGCTGCGCACCGAGGCCGGGGTGATCCGCATCGTGCGGACCCCGCAGCACCGCGAGGAGCTGGAGGCCGCCGCCACGTCCAACCCCGGCTACCTCGGCGACTGGAAGGACCGCGAGCAGCTCGCCGAGGTCGAGCCGCTGCTGGCCACCGACAAGATCCACGGCGCGTACTTCGACCCCGCCGGCCTGGTGATGGACTCCGACGGGTACGTCACCCTGCTCCAGCAGGCCGCCACCGCCGCCGGCGCGCAGTTGCGGTTCGGCACGCAGGTGTACGGCGTGGAGCACTCGGCGAGCGGTGTCGTGCTGCGCACCCAGGACGGGCCGCTGGAGGCCGACCTGGTGGTCGTGGCGGCGGGTGCCTGGTCCGGGTCCATCCCCGGCCTCACGCCGCTGCCGGTGCGCCCGCTGCGCGGCCAGATGTTGCGGCTGGACGCCAGCGTCACGCTGCGGCACGTCGTGTCGGGTTCGGTGTACGCGGCGCCGAGCAGGTCCGGCACCGTGGTGGTCGGCGCCACAGAGGAGAGGGCGGGCTTCGCGGAGACCGTGACCCCCGAGGGTCTGCTGGTGCTCACCGCGTTCCTCGGCCGCATGCTGCCGCGCCTGGCCTCCGGATCCCTGCGCGACGCCTGGAGCGGCCTGCGCGCCGCCGCCCCCGGCGGCCGCCCGCTGATCGGCACGGTCCCCGGCCAGGACCGGGTGATCGCGGCCACCGGCCACGGCGGCCAGGGCATCCTGACCGGCGGCCTCACCGGCCGCGCCGTCGCCGGCTACCTGGACACCGGCGACGACGAGTGGGTCAGGGCGTTCGCCCCGTCACTGGAGCGGGAGTGACCGCCGTACACCAGGGCGTACACCCCGGCACCGAAGCGGACGCCGAGGTACGCCGGGGCGTACCCGCCGGTTCCGGAGCGGAGGAGACCGAGGTACGCCAGGGGGTTCGCCCCGGTTCCGGAGTAGACGAGACCGAGGTGCGCCAGGGGGTTCGCCCCGGTTCCGGAGCGGACGAGACCAAGGTGCGCCAGGGGGTTCGCTCCGGTTCCGGAGCGGACGAGACCGAGGTGCGACGGGGGCTTCGCCCCGGTTCCGGGGCAGGGGAGGCCGAGGCGGGCCGGGTGGCCGGGGCGCACCATGGCTCCGGTGCCGGAGTGACCGCGCGCTGGGAACTGCACCCCCGGTTCATCCTGCGCAGTACGGGGTTCCCGTTCTCCGCGCTGGACCGGATCTCGTTCCCGCGTACCGCGGCCCTGATCGACGCGGCGCTGGACGCGGAGGGCGCGGTGGCCGTGGCCGCCGAGGCGGCGGTCGCCCACCTGCGGGACCATGACGGGGTCACGGACGGGCGGGTGCGCCGCAGGCTGTGGAAGAGCCTGTCGCGGCACCGGCCGCTCCCCGAGGAGGAGGGCGAGCCGGACCCGGTGACCCGGGACCTGCTGGCCGGGTACCGGGGAGCGCTGGAGCGGGTGGGCCGCGCGTGGGAGGACGCCCGCGCGGGACTCGCGGCCGAACTGCCCGAACGGCGGGCCGCGCTGCGCGACCTCGCCGCCGACGAGCGGTTCCAGGAAGCGGTGTGGCTGTCCAGCCCGCAGATGTACGAGCGCGGGCTGCGCGGCCACGTGGCCGCCGACCTGGCCGGAGCCCGCACCGGCAGGGTGCGTTCCCTGGAACGCCAGCTGGCCGGGTACCTCCAGCGGGTGGCGGCCAAGAACGAGACGGCCTCGTTCTTCGGGCCGATCAACTACGGGGACTTCACCGCCCCCGGCCCGGAACGGCCGCGCGCCGGGGCGGTCACGCGCCGCCACGCGTACGTCGCCTACTGGGTGGTCCAGGCGCTGGCCGCCCGCCTCGCCGAGGAGCCGTCCGTCCGGCCCCACCTGCGCCCCCGGCTCTCCCCGCTGGCCAAGGTCTCGACCGGCCCGGCCCGCGTCGTGGTGACCCTGGCGCGCGCCAGGACGGTGACGGTCACCGGCCGTCCGGGCGAGGTGCTGCCGCTGGTGGACGGCCGGCGGGACGCCACCGAACTCGCCGCGCGGATCGGCGCCCCGGTGACCGAGGTGGTCGCCGCGCTGGAACGGCTGGCGGGGACGCGCCTCGTGACGTTCGGGATCGACCTGCCGGTGACCGAGCCGCGGGCACTGGAGGCCCTGGTGGACCGGGTGGCGGAGCTGCCGCCGGACTGCGCCGCGCGGGAGGTCTGGCTGGAGCGGCTGTCCGCGTTGCGCGCCGCGCAGGAGGAGTTCGCCCGGGCCGGTTTCGCCCGGCGCAGGGAACTGCTGGACGAGCTGGAGCGGACCGTGGCCGGGCTCACCGGCCTAGAACCCCGGCGGGACGGCGGCCGCCTCTACGCCGACCGGCTGGTGATCACCGAGGAGTGCCTCGGCGACGCCACCCCGCTGCGCCTCGGCGGCGAGGTGCACGACCTGCTCACCGCCGAGCTCGCCCCCGTGCTCGACCTGCTGGCCGCCGCCGCGATCGAGAGGCACGCCGCGCTGACCGCCACCGCGACGGCCGCGCTCGGCCTGCCCGAAGGCGGCCGTGCCCCGCTCACCCGCTACCTCGCCGAACCCTGGCCGGACGCCCCGACCGCGGACTCCGCGCCCGTGGCGCCCTGGCGGGCCGTGATCGAGGAGAAGGCGGCCGGCGGCGACACCGTCGTGCTGGACCCGGCGGACGTGGCGGTGGCGCGGGACGCGCTGGACGGGCGCGCACTGGTCTGCTCGCCGGACGTCATGATCGTGGCCAGGGACCTGGACGCCTTCCGCGCCGGGGACTTCACCCTGGTGCTGGCCGAGTCGCACGACACCGCGCTGCTGTGGGGCTGGGCGCTGCAGTTCGCCGACGACCCCGCCGCCGCCCAGGCCGAGGTGGCCGGGCTGCTCACCCGGCTGGACGCCGCCCACCCGCTGGCCAACATGCTCACCGCCAAGCGCGCCAAGATCGTGCCCTTCGAGTTCCCCGGCCCCACCGTGGAGGCCGCCCAGCCGAGCCACCGGACCGACGGCGGGACCATCCCGGTCGGCGAGGTCGACGTCGTCGTACGGGACGGGCGGCTGCTGCTGGCCGCGCCGGGACACGACGGGTTCCAGCTGTACAACGGCGAGCTGGACTCCCCCGCGCACAACGTGCTCGCCCCGCCCAGGATCCGCCCGGTGGCCTTCGGCCGCGCCGAGGGCTCGCGGCACACGCCCCGGATCTCGGTCGGCCGCACGGTGATCCAGCGGGAGCGGTGGATCGTCGACCGGGACGAGCTGGTCCCGGACACCCCCCAGGGCACCCCGGGGGACGAGGCGGCCTTCGCCCTGTTCGTCGCGCTGCGCCGCGCGGCACGGCGGCACGGCCTGCCCCGGTGGGCGTTCGTCAAGATCCCCGGTGAGCGCAAGCCCGTGCTCCTGGACACCGAGGGCCTGTTCCTCGCCGAACTGGTGGCCCACCTCGGCGAGCCCGGCACGGCCCTGACGCTCTCGGAGATGCTGCCCGGCCCCGGCGACCTGTGGCTCGAAGGCCCGGACGGCACCCACTGCGCGGAGCTGCGCATGGTGGCGGCCCGCGTGGTCCCCGGGGCACCGGCGTGAGCACCCCCCTGATCGACCAGGACGCCGCGGCGCGGGTGGCCGCCGCCGCGGCGACCGGGTGCCGGGCGGAGGTGTTCGCCGAGTCCTGGGTGCTGTCCCGGGCCGTGGCCGAGCAGGACGGTCTGCGGCTCGCCCAGCGCCGCCGGGAGGGCATGGGCCTGTCCCTGGTCACCGCACAGGGTGTGCACCACCGCCACCTGCCGTGGCTGGCGACCGACCGGCTGCCCCTGCTGCTGGCCGACCACCCCGCCGCGGGACGTGGCGGGGCCGGGCCGATCCCGGGCGGGCAGGACGGCCCGGACGTGAGCGCGGAGGCGGACCTCGCCACCGCGGAGACACTGTCCCGGATGGTGGGGGTGGCCGCCGCGGAGGCCGGGGCGGCGTACCCGGGGGTGACGACCGCGCGGGTGACCGGCGAGTTCACCCGGCGGGTCACGCTGGTCGCCCGGGAGGACGGCGTGCTTCGCGAGGACGTCAACGGCCGCGTGGAACTCCGGGTCACGGTCACGGCGCGGCGGAACGGCGGCACCGCGCGGGTGCTGCGCGTCGCCGGGGCCGAGGTGGCGGACCCCGGGGCGCTGGCCGCGGCCGTCGGCGACGAACGGATCCGCGCCGCCGCGCGGGCGGCGGCCGACGTCGCGGTGCGCGACCTGGACGCGGTGGATCCCCCGGTCGGCGAGCTGTCGGTGGTGCTCGCGGCGGGCGGCCCCGGCGCGTTGCTGCACGAGGTGTGCGGGCACGGCCTGGAGGCCGACGTCGCGCTCCAGCCGGGGGCCGCGTACGGGGGAGCGCTCGGGCAGCGGCTCGCGCCGTCCGGCCTGACGCTCATCGACTCGCCGCGCGCCCCCGCCGGCGCCGGGCTGTACCGGTTCGACGACGAGGGGGAGCCCGCGGCGGAGGTGGCCCTGCTGGAGGACGGCGTGCTGCGGTCGTACCTGCACGACCGGCGCACGGCTGGCGCCACCGGGGCCGAGCCGCACGGCCACGGCCGCCGCCTCAGCTACGCCTATCCCGCGCTGCCCCGGATGAGCTGCACGTACGTCGCACCCGGCACGCTGTCGCCCGAGGAGATCGTCGCGGCGACCCCGTTCGGCCTGTACGTCG
The DNA here is from genome assembly GCF_042658925.1 of Sphaerisporangium aureirubrum. Lineage (NCBI taxonomy): Bacteria > Bacillati > Actinomycetota > Actinomycetes > Streptosporangiales > Streptosporangiaceae > Sphaerisporangium > Sphaerisporangium aureirubrum. The sequence continues at coordinate 139,199 of NZ_JBHSRF010000013.1, read as the reverse complement.
AGTCCATCGTCTCCGGCGAGACCGACATGAGCTCGGGCCGGTTCAGCGTGCGGGTCACCTCGGGAAGGCTCATCGAGAACGGCCGCCTGACGGCCCCCATCCGCGAGGCCACCCTGACGGGCACGGGCCTCGGCGTGCTCAGCGCCATCGACCTGATCGGCGACGACCTGCGCTTCATGCCGTACGGCTACCAGTGCAACAAGCTCGGCCAGTTCCCCCTCACGGTCTCGGTCGGCCAGCCCACCCTCCGCGTGGCCGCGATGGCGGTGAGCGGCCCGTGACCGGCGCGGCACGGGGAGACGGTGGGCGGCCATGACCGGACGGGTGGTGAGCGCGCGATGAGCGGTGACGAGTTCGGCCCGCTGGCGGCCGAGGAGCTGCTCGGCGCGTCCCGGCGCCTGCTGGACGCCGTCGCGGCGGCCGGGGGAGACGCGGCCGACGTGCAGGCGGTGTCCACGTCGGTGCGCGCCACGCAGGTCTTCGCCGACGGCACCCACACGGGCCGGGACGGCGTCACCACGGTCACGGGCCTGCGCGTCCGCGCCGGGGGCGGCGTGGCGGGCATGCTGCTCGGCGCCCCTCCGGGCGACCCGGCGCCCGTCGCCCGCCTGGCTGTCGAGCTGGCCCGCCGCTCCCGCCTCGCCGCCGACCCCCGCGACCTGCCCCCGCTGACCACCCAGGCCTCCGGGACCGAGCCTTCGGCGTCCCCCGCCGGACACCCGCACGCCGTGGTCGCGCACGCGGGCGCCGGGCCGGCGGACGCCGTGATCCACCCGGTGCCCGCGGAGCCGGACGTGCCGTTCGAGTACTGCCGGGAACTGCTCTCCCGGCTGCTGACGCCGGTGGAGGGGCCCGTCGCGCTCGGGGCCGAGCACGTGCGCAGCCAGAGCTGGACGGTGGTCGCGGACACGGCGGGCACCGCCGTGGCGTACGAGCAGGCGGGGCATCACGCCTGGCACTGGCTGGAAGGGCTGGGCGGGCACATGGTCGACGGGCTGGCCGCCACCCGGTTCGGCGAGCTGAGCTGGGACGCCCTCGCGGCCCGGGCCCACGAGTTCCGCGCGGTCCACCTGGCGGGGCCCCGCGCGGTGGTGGAGAGCGGTCCCCGGCCGGTGCTGCTGCACCCGGAGGTCGCCGCCCACCTCGTACGCAGCCTGGGCTTCCTGCTCAGCGCGGGCAATGTCCTGGCAGGCATGCGTCCCCTGCTGTCCCGGGTCGGCAAGCGCATCGCCGCCCCCGCGGTCACCCTGGTCGACGACCCGCCCGCCCCGGTGGACGCGCAGGCCACCCCCACCCGGCGGCAGACGCTGCTGGAGGCGGGGGTGCTGCGCGGCTTCCTCACCAGCCGGGACAACGCCGCCGTCCTCGGCGTGCCCCCGTCCGGCTCGGCGCGCCGCGAGGCACCCGACAAACCCGCGGTGGAGAGCCCGTCCCGCATCCGCCTGACCCCGGGGACCCGCTCGGTGGACGCCCTGCGGTCCGGCATGGACGATGGCATCGAGGCCGTCGGGGTCGTGCACCCCGGCGCCATCCGCGGCGGGCGCGGCACCTTCACCACCGTGGTCCTCGGCTGGAAGATCCGCGGCGGCCGTCGCGTGCACGCCCTCGGCCCGGTCCGCATCTCCCTCGGCGTGTTCGAACTGCTGCGCTCCATCGAGGCGGTGGGCGACGACCCGGCCCGCTCGTTCCTCGCCGCCGGCGCCGAGTCCCCGAGCGTCCTCGTCAGCCGCATGGACGTGGGCTGAACCGTCCCTTCCCGGCCCGCCGCGCACCGTCGTGCCGGTCGGCCGTTTGGCAGCAATCGGATGGCGGCTGACAACTAGCTGACATCGTTCTCCCTGGTCCGCGGCTCGCGGTGCACGGAGAGTTTCAGTTGCGATCGAAACTCCGTAGCCCGTGAAGAGGTCCAGAGAAATGACGCATGCCGCCCTGCCCGGACGTCCCCCGAACTGGCTGCTGCACGACCAGGTGGTGGTGCGCACGACCGGTTTCCCCTACGAGGTGGTCGAGGAGCTGACCCTGCCGCGGACGGCGGCGGACGTCGACGCCGTGCTCGCCGCGGAACGCGCGGCGGAGGCCCACCGGGAGGTCTTGCTGCGTGAGGCGTTCCCCGAGGCGGTGCGCGCGGTGGCGGGAGACCGCGCGGCGGGGCGGCTGCTCAGCAAGCAGCGGTCGGCGGTGGGCCGGTGGTGCCCGGTCTCCGCGCCGGAGCTCGCGCCCGGTGACGGGCTCGCCGACCGGCTGCGCGAATGGAACCGGCTGCTCGCCGTGGTGGCCGGGCTGGCGGAGCTGGCCGAGGCCGAGCACCCGGCCGAGCTGGCCCTGTGCCGCGAACGGCTGCGCGCGCGGGCGGCGGACCCGCTGCTGCAGGACGCGATCCTGCTGCTCAGCCCCGCCTTCCACGACAGCCTCCGCAAGTACGCGGGCGGGCCGGGCACGCCCAGGGACGGCTGGCAGGTGGAGCGGCGGCTGGCCGCATACCTTCAAAGGCTGGCCGCCAAGAACGAGACCAACAGCCACTTCGGGCCGGTCAACTACGGCCGCCTGGACCCGGCGCTGCCCGACGAGGTCCGGGTGGAGCGCGACCCGTCGCTGGTCACCCGCACGGTGTTCGCCGCCGCCCGCCTCGCCGACGCCGTCACCGCCGCCGTCCAGGCCGACCCGAGGATGCGCCCGCACCTGCGACCCCGCCGCTCGGTGGCCCACCGGTTCGAGGACGGCCGCGCCGTGCACACCGGCACCGGACGCGCCGCGACGCTGACCCCGGCCGACGCGCGGCTGCTCGGCGCGGCGGACGGCACCGGCAGTGTCCTGGACCTTGCCGCCTCGCTGGGCGAGCCTTGGCCGTCCGTCGCGGCCCGCGTCGCCGCCCTGGTCCACCGCCGCCTGCTGTCCTTCGCCCCGCCCGCCGGCCCCGACACCGCTCACCCCCTGGACGCGGTCACGGCGTGGCTGGACGGGCTCCCGGCCCATCACGACGGTGACGCCGAGCACGCCGTACGGGAATGGCGGGCCACTGCCGAAGAGCTGGCCGACCTGGTGGCTGGGTGCGCGGCCGTGCCGAGGACCGAGGCGACGGCCGCGCTGCGGCGGCTGGAGGAGAGGTACGAGGAGCTGTCCGGCGAGAGCGCCCGGCGGGGCGCGGGCGTGATGTACGCCGATCGGACGCTGGTGTTCGAGGAGTGCCGGGGCGACCTGGCGCGGTTCGAGCTCGGCGGCGCGGTGGCCCGGCGGACGGGGGACAGCCTGGTCCCCGTACTGGAGCTGTGGCGGACCGCGGCGCTGCTGCGCGGGCACGACCAGCGGCGCCAGGCCCGGCGGATCCTGGACGCGCTGGCGCCGGGCGGCGACGTCCCCCTGCTCCGCTACCTGCGCTCGGCCACGGGCACGGCATCGGACGACGGCCCTGACGGCGGCACGGCGCTCGGGCGGTTCGAGGACTCGCTGCGCGGGCTGCTGGACGGCCACGGCGACGCGCCCCACGTGGAGCTGGACCCCGGACGGCTCGCCGCGTTGTCCGCCGCGGCGCTCGGGGAGATCGCGGACGCCGCCACCGGGGCCCGGCACCCGGCGTTCACCTCGGTCGACCTGCTGCTCGCGGCGGCCTCGGAGAAGGACCTGGCCGAGGGCCGGTTCCGCATCGTGGTGGGCGAGGGGCACGCGCCGGCCCTGGTGTCGGTGTTCCCCACCGACCACTTCCGCCGCGAAGGGGGCGACCCCGACCGGGTGGCCGCGCTGCTGGCCAAGGTGTTCGCCGACGCCGGGGTCCGGGTGGGCCAGGTTCTCATCGGCCGGCACACGAAGATCTTCCCGTACCGGCTCGCCGACACCCTGGTGGAACTGCGCCCCCACCTGCCGGGGCCTGGCGCCGTGCCCGCCGCCGCGCTGCGGGTGTGCCGGGACGGCGGCGGGGTGACGCTGTACGACCACGACGGTCCCCTGCTGCTGCATCCCCAGCTGCGCCGCGCCCCCGGGTTCGACCCGTTCGCGCCGTTCACCCTGCCCGCCGTGGAGGACCACCCGGTCACCCTGCCGGGACACACCCCGAGGATCACCGTCGGCGGCGTCGTCTACCAGCGCGAACGCTGGCAGGTGCCCGGCCTGCCGTGGGACGGCGCCATCGGCGGCTGGGCGCTGCTGCGGGCCGCCCGGGAGTGGCGGGCCCGGTCGGGCATGCCGGAGCAGGTGTACTACCGGACCCCCGAGGAGCCCAAGCCTCTGCTGCTGGACTTCACCAGCCGCCATCTCGTCGAGCTGTTCCACCGGCACGTGGCGCGCAGCGCGGGCCCGGTGACGGTGAGCGAGATGCTCCCCGCCCCGGGCGAGTTGTGGCTGCCCGGCCGGGACGGCCGCCACACCTTCGAGCTGCGCGCCTTCGCCGTCCACCCGGGCAGCGCGGGCGCCGCCACCGGCGGCCCCGGCTGGCGCGTGCACCGTGCCGAACCGGCGGCCTGACGGCGTCTCCAGTGGCCCGCTCGACGGCTCCAGCGGCCCGCGCCGCACCGGCGGCCTGACGGCGTCTGCGGCCGGTGAGCGGCCCGCGCCGGACGCCGGGGCGGGCCGCGTCGCCGTCAGAGCAGCTTGTCCAGCGTGATCGGCAGGTCGCGCACGCGCCTGCCGGTGGCGTGGTGGACCGCGTTGGCGACCGCGGCGGCCACGCCGGTGATGCCGACCTCGCCGACGCCGACCAGGCCGAGCGGCATGGTGGGGTCGGGGTCGTCCAGCCAGTGCACGTCGATGGCGGGAATGTCGGCGTGCACGGGCACGTGGTACTCCGACAGGCTGGGGTTCATGATCCGCCCGGTGCGCGGGTCGACCAGCGTGGCCTCCGACAGGGCCATGCCGATGCCCATCACGATGCCGCCGCGCAGCTGGCTGGCCACCATCTTGGCGTTGATCACCCGGCCCACGTCGAAGACCCCGACCCAGCGCGTCACCCGCACCTCGCCGGTGTCCGGGTCGACCCGCACCTCACAGAACTGCGCCCCCGCCGCGGCCCGCACGAAGCGCCGCCGGTCCCGCAGGAACTGCGCCATGAACTTCAGCTGCCCCGCGACCTGTCCCGCGCGGCTCTCCGACCCGATGGCCGCGTCGGCGTGGTCCCGGCCCGCGCGGGTGAGGATCGCCGCGTAGCTCTCCCCGGTCCCCGCGACCGGGTGCAGCCCGCCGTCCCGCGCCTGGAGGTCCCTCGGCCGCAGCCCCCGCAGCGGCGATCCGGGCGAGCGCTTGGCCAGGGCCAGCAGCGACCGCTTCAGCTTGTCGGCCGCGGCCAGCAGGGACGCGGCCACGCTGGCGGTCTGCCCCGACCCGCCCGCGGGCGGCGCGGTGGGCAGCTCGGAGTCGCCGTACTCGACCCGCACCGCGCCGAGCGGCACGCCGAGCGCGTCTGCGGCGATCTGCGCGTGCGCGGTGGCGCCGCCCATGCCCATCTCCTGGAAGCCGCACCGCACGAGCACGGTGCCGTCCGCGAAGAGCCGGACCTTGATGTTCGCCCAGAACAGCCAGGCGGGGTGGTACGCCGAGGCGACCCCCATGCCGACCAGCCACCGGCCGTCCCGCATCGACCCCGGCTCGGGCGTACGGCCGGACCAGCCGAACTTCTCCGCGCCGAGCGCGTACGCCTCGCGGAGCATGCGATGCGCGAACCGCTTGCCGTCGATCGGGTTCCTGTCCGGTTCGTTGCGCATGCGCAGCTCGATGGGATCCATGCCGAGCCCGTACGCCAGCTCGTCCACCGCGGCCTCCAGCGCGAAGGTCCCGATGGCCTCGCCGGGCGCCCGCATGGTCGCGTTCGAGACCATGTCCATCTGGACGAGGCTCTGGCGGACCAGGATGTTCTCCGCGTCGTAGAGGTGCCTGGACTGGGACGTCACCTGCTCGGGCCCGCCGCCCACCCTCCCGGTCATGGTCACGCTGGTGTGGATCAGCGAGGTCAGCTTCCCGTCCGGTCGGGCGCCGAGCGCGACCCGCTGCGCCGAGGGGGTGCGCCCGCCGACCGTGCGGTACACGCCCTCCCTGGTGAGCATCATCCGCACCGGGCGGCCGGTGGCCCGCGCCGCCATCACGGTCACGATCGTGCCCGGCCACAGCGACGACTTGCCGCCGAACCCGCCGCCGACGTACGGCGCGATGACCCGCACGTTCGCGGCCGGGACGCCGAACCGCAGGGCCAGGTGCTCGCGTGCCCACGCGATGCTCTGCGATCCCTCGTGGACGGTGAGCCGGTCGCCGTCCCACACGGCCGTGGTGGCGTGCGGCTCGATGGCGTTGTGGTGATGCGGCGGCGTGGTGTAGCGCAGGTCCAGCGACACCGGGGCGGCGGCCAGCGCGGCCTCCGCGTCGCCCTTCTTGCCCTCGCCGCTCTGCAGCAGGTCGCTCTTCTGCGGCGTGGCCTTCGGCTCCTCGGCGGCGAAGTCCACCGTGGCGGGGAACTCCTCGTAGGCGACCTCGACCAGGGCCGCGGCTTGCCGCGCCGCGGCCAGGGTCTCGGCGACGACGACCGCGACCGGCTGGCCGTTCCAGTGGACCTCGTCGGTGTTGAGGTAGTCGACCGAGGTGCCCGACACCAGGGAGCTGAGGTTCATCGGGCTCTGCTTGGGTGCTGGCTTCAGCGCCGGGGCGTTCAGGTGGGTGAGCACGGCGATCACCCCGGGGACGGCGGCGGCCTGATCGGTCTCGATGCCCGTGATCCTGCCGCGGGTGACGGTGGCGTGCACCAGCGCGGCGTGCGTGATGTCGGGGTAGGGATACTCGGCGGAGTACAGCGCGGCGCCGGTCGTCTTGGCGGGGCCGTCCACCCGGTCCACCGGCTTGCCGACGTAGCGGTCCGCCGGGTCGCGCAGCGGGGGGCGGCGGGTCAGGGGTTCGGTCTGGGTCATGCCGCGCTCCCGTCGGTGTGCAGCCGCAGCAGCGTCGCGACGATGGTGCGGCGGGCCAGCTCGATCTTGAACGTGTTGTCCGGGCCGCCTGTCGCCGGCGCCAGCTCGGCGTCGGCGGCCCGCCGGAACGACTCCTCGGTGGCGGGTGCCCCGGTCAGCGCCCGTTCCGCCTCGTGCGCCCGCCAGGGCTTGGTGGCCACCCCGCCGAGGGCCAGCCGCACGCCGGCCACCTCGCCGTCCTGGACGTCCAGCGCGGCGGCCACCGAGACCAGGGCGAACGCGTAGGACGCCCGGTCGCGCACCTTGCGGTAGCGCGAGTGTGCCGCGATCGGGAGCGGGGGCAGCTCGACGGCGGTGATCAGCTCGTCGTCCGCCCGGATCGTCTCGATGTGCGGGGTTTCGCCGGGCAGCGTGTGGAAGTCGGCCAGCGGGACGCGGCGGGTGCCGCGGACGCTCTCCAGCTCCACGGTGGCGTCCAGCATGGCCAGCGCGACGCACATGTCGGAGGGGTGGGTGGCGATGCAGTGCTCGCTGGCCCCGAGGACGGCGTGGCTCCGGGTGAACCCGCCGATCGCGTCGCACCCGGCGCCGGGGTCGCGCCGGCCGCAGGCGGCGGCCTCGTCGTAGAAGTACACGCAGCGGGTGCGCTGGAGCAGGTTGCCGCCGACCGTGGCCATGTTGCGCAGCTGCGCCGACGCGCCGCTCAGCAGTGCCTGGGCCAGCACGGGGTACCGGCCGCGTACGAGGGGATGCGCGGCGAGATGGCTGTTGCGGACCAGCGCGCCGACCCGCAGGCCGCCGTCCGGCGTCTCCTCCACACCCGCCAGCGGCAGCCGGGTGATGTCGATGACGGTGTCGGGCCGCTCGATGCCCTCGCGCATGAGGTCGACGAGGTTGGTGCCGCCGCCGAGGAACCGCGCGTTCGGGTGCTCGGCCACGGCCTGGACGGCGGTGGCGACGTCCGGGGCGCTGACGTACGCGAAGGGCCTCATCGGGCCGCCTCCGCCGTGGCGACCTGCCGGATCGCGGTGACGATGCCGTTGTAGGCGCCGCACCGGCACAGGTTGCCGCTCATGCGCTCGCGGATCTCGGCCTCCGACAGCTCGGCGTGGCCGGCCAGGTGCTCGGTGACCACGCTCGGCGCGCCCGCGGCGTGCTCGGCGAGCATCCCGACGGCCGAGCAGAGCTGGCCCGAGGTGCAGTAGCCGCACTGGAAGCCGTCGTGCTCGACGAACGCCTCGCGCAGCGCCCGGGTGCTCTCCCCGGCGGCGAGGCCCTCGATGGTGGTGATCTCGCGGTCGGTGTACTGCACGGCCAGGGCCAGGCAGGAGTTGATCCGCTCGCCGTCGGCCAGGACCGTGCAGGCGCCGCAGGCACCCTGGTCGCAGCCCTTCTTGGTGCCGGTCAGGCCGAGATGCTCGCGGAGCGCGTCGAGCAGGCTGACCTGGGGTTGCAGGTCGAGCGTCGTGACGGCGCCGTTGACCCGTATGCGTACCTCGACCACGTTTCCCTCCAGATGCGGGTTCCTCCCGTCGGGGACGCTAACAGAACGCCGTCCCCTTAACAAGAGAACGTTGTTCTTTTAAGCTGGGTTCCTACCCCCGGGGGGTCGTATGCTTGCGGAGAAATGAAGCACGCACCGTTCGTCCGGGCCAGGCAGCCGGAGCAGAAGCGTCAGCGGCGGGAGGCGATCCTCGGCGCGGCACGCGAGCTCGCCCTCCAGCACGGCGTGCGCGACGTCAGCCTGGGCGGCGTCGCGGTGGCCGTCGGGCTGGCGAAGTCCAACGTGTCCCGCTATTTCGGGACACGCGAGGAGATCTATCTCGAACTGGCGGCCGAGGAGTGGCGCGGCTGGGGCGAGGCGGTCGCCGCCCGGCTCGGCCACACCTCCGGCGCCGCCGAGGTCGCCGCCGCGCTCGCCGAGACCCTGGCGGCGCGCCCGCTGCTCTGCGACCTGATCGGCCACGCGCCGCTCAGCCTGGAGCACAACGTCTCACTGGAGGCGGCCCGCGCCTTCAAGAGGGCCGTGATAGGCGTCGTCGCCGGCATCGGCACGGCCGTCGGCGACACCGCCGCGGGCCTGACCGCGACCGAGGGCGGCGAGCTGGCCGGGGCCGCCGCCGCGCTGGCCGGCGTGCTCTACCCGGTCGCCAACCCCTCACCGGTGCTCGCCGAGCTGTACACCCAGGACCCCGAGATCGCGGCCACCTGCCCGCCGTTCCTGCCGACGCTGACCCGGGCCCTGACCGCGCTGATCGCCGGGATCCCGTCCCTGCGCTGACTCAGCCCTTGGCGGCGTTGGTCAGCGCGTCGCGCAGGCCGTCGGCGGACAGGGTCTGGCCGGTGGTGAGCGCCTTGCCGTTGAGCAGCAGGGTCGGTGTGCCCGAGACCTTGCCTCCCTTGAAGGTCTCCTCGGTGTGCTTCTGGACCACCCCGGCGAACCCCTGGGCGTCCATGCAGGAGATCATCGCGGGGTCCGTGATCCCGGCGCCCTTGGCGTAGGTCTTCATGTCGGCGAGGGTGATCGCCGTGCGCTCGTCCGGCTGCTTGGCGTAGATCTCGTCGTGGAGGCGGACCCAGGACTGCCCCGGCACGCACAGCGAGGCGGCCGCGGCGCGCAGCGAGCCCTCGGGGTTGACGAACGCGATGGGGTGGTAGACGACCTTGACCTTGCCCTGGGCGGCGAACTCCTTGATGATGCCGCCGCTGACCGTCTCGAACTCCTTGCAGATCGGGCACTGGAAGTCCTCGTAGACATCCAGCACCGGAGCGGTGACGCCCGGCTTGGCCATGGTGACCGTGGCCGTGGTGGTGTCGACCGTGACGGGGGCGAGCCCGCCGGTGTACTCGCTGGGCTTCGACTGGTTCATGGAGTACAGCACCCCCCCGGCGACCACGACGATCACCACGGCGACCACCAGGGCGATGAGCAGCACGCGCCGCCGCTTGTCCTGCTGCTCCTGGCGGATCCGCTCCTCGCGCAGGCGATCACGTGCCGATTGCCGAGACGCCTTGCTCATGATCGTGGAACCCATCTCTCGCCCTGATGACGGCGTGGTCCCCGTGCCGCCGCCGCCGTGCCGACCTGACAAACGCTACCGGGCGGGTACGGCGGTGGGGGCGGAAGGGCCGCTCAGGAGGGAGGGGCGTCCGGCCATCCGAGCGGGAAGGCGCCGTGGACCGGTGCCTCGCCGCCGGCCTCGTTGAAGGCGCGCATGGCCTTGATCAGCGCCTGCCGCTGGCAGACGGGCATCCGGGTGACGATGGTCGCGATCTCCGTCCGGCGGCGGGTGGTGACCTCCTCCACCAGGCGGCGGCCCTCGCCGGTCAGCCGCAGCAGGGTCTCCCGGCGGTTGTTCGGGTTCACCTCGCGGCTGACCAGCCCGGCGGAGGCGAGACGGTCCACCATGCGCAGCGCGGTGGAGGGATTCACCCCGAGGCGCTCGGCCAGCGTGACGAGCTTGGTCTCGTCCTGCCACACCACGAGCAGCATGCGGAACTGCGGCAGGGTCACCCGGTCCTCGGCGGCGGCCAGTGAACGCGCGGAGATGGCGACCAGGAGACGCGAGGCCCCGAGCACCGCGGAGGTGACGGCCTCGAAGTCCTCCTCGCAGGGCTCGTCGGCGACATGCTCTGCCATAGGCACCGTTTCTGGTTCGTTCTCCGGGCCGGCCTCGGCGTCGCCGCGGACCGGGTGTCATCCGATCAGGAGTACGCCGGGTGGAAGGCGACGGCGTGCACACCGCTCAGCTGCGCCGGGTCGGACGGGTCGATCAGCGGGGCGAGCCCGTGGCGCGTCAGCGGGCGGGTGCCGCGGTAGCGCAGCAGGATCGACCCGCACTCCTCGGGGGTGAGGAACCGGTGCGCGGGCCTCGGCAGCCGGCGCCTGCCCAGCCGGATCTCCAGCGCGGGGGCCGCCTGGAGGTTGCGGTACCAGTCGCCGCCGCCGTCCCGGCCGGAGAGCACGTACACCGTCCCGGCGGACCGGTCGAGGTGGACGACCTCCAGGGTGGTCTCCCGGGCCAGGCCGGTGGCGCGGCCCCGGGTCACCAGGTAGAGGAAGCGCTCGCCGAGCATCCAGCCGAGGCCGTGCCGGTACAGCCACAGCGGCGCGCGCGGTGTCCTCCTGAGCCACCCTCGGGGTTGGTGGTCGGTCGGCCCCATCTTCAGAGCTCCTCGGTCGTTCGGGTCGGCACGCGGCGCGGAGGCGGCGGCCACGCAGAGGAATGTTATGGCCTGCGGCATATGAGGTGGTAAGGGCGTTAACCGAGCTTTAACGTTGAATGCAGCTGGTCGATGGATCGGGGCGAGCGCCCCAGGGGTTACGTTTCCTCCCATGACGACAGCCCATGACATGCAAGAGATCGAGAAGGCGAACGCCAGCGGCCGCACGCCTGTCGTGTTCATCCACGGCCTGTGGCTCCTGCCGAGCAGCTGGGACCGCTGGGCGGAGGTCTTCGAGGAGGCGGGCTACACGGCGCTCACGCCGGGCTGGCCCGACGACCCCGAGACGGTGGCCGAGGCCAACGCCCATCCCGAGGTCTTCGCCAACAAGAGCATCGGAGACGTCGCCGACCACTACACCGACGTGATCGGCAAGCTGGACCGCAAGCCCGCGCTGGTCGGCCACTCCTTCGGCGGCCTGCTCACGCAGATCCTCGCCGGACGTGGCCTGTCCACGGCGTCGGTGGCCATCGACCCCGCCCCGTTCCGCGGTGTGCTGCCGCTGCCGTTCTCCGCACTGCGCGCCGCCTCGGCCGTGCTCGGCAACCCGGCCAACCTCCACCGCGCCGTGCCCCTCACCTACGAGCAGTTCCGCTTCGCCTTCGCCAACGCCGTCAGCGAGGAGGAGGCCAAGCAGCTGTACGAGACCTACGCCGTCCCCGCCCCCGGCGAGCCGCTGTTCCAGGCGGCCACCGCGAACCTCAACCCCTGGACCGAGGCGAAGGTCGACACCGAGAACCCCGCCCGCGGCCCCCTCCTGATCATCTCCGGCGAGAAGGACCACACGGTCCCGTGGGCCATCGCCAACGCCTCCTACAAGCGCCAGTCCGGCAACGAGAACGTGACCGAGATCGTGGAGATCCCCGGCCGCGGCCACGCCCTCACCATCGACAGCGGCTGGCGCGAGGTCGCCCAGACCGCTTTGACGTTCCTCCAGCGTTTTGTCTGATTTTTAGCCGCGTCGTATCGGCGCTGACATAGCCTGCCGTGGGCGGGCCCGGAAGGGGCCGCGACCCTGACGTGTGCGGCCGTGACCTGGGGGTTTCACGGACCGCCGACGAAAGGACGTGACACATGGCCACCTTCACCACCGGTGACGGCACCCCGATCTTCTACAAGGACTGGGGCGGCGGCCGTCCGGTCGTGTTCAGTCACGGCTGGCCGCTGAACGCCGACGCCTGGGACGACCAGCTGAACCTGGTGGCGTCCAACGGCTACCGGGCCATCGCCCACGACAGGCGCGGGCACGGCCGCTCCGGCCAGCCCTGGCACGGCAACGAGATGGACACCTACGCCGACGACCTCGCCGAACTGATCGAGACCCTGGACCTGCGCGACGTGGTCCTCGTCGGCCACTCCACCGGCGGCGGCGAGGTGGCGAGGTACATCGGCAGGCACGGCACCTCCCGCGTCGCCAAGGCCGTACTCCTCGGCGCCGTGCCTCCCCTGATGCTCAAGACCGAGGCCAACCCGCTCGGCCTCCCCATCGAGGCGTTCGACGCCATCCGCGCCGGCGTCTCCGCCGACCGCTCCCAGTTCTACCGCGACCTCAGCATCCCGTTCTTCGGCTTCAACCGCCCCGACGCCGTCGTATCCGAAGGCCAGCGCGACTCCTTCTGGCTCTGGAGCATGCAGGTGGGCCTCAAGGCCGCCCTGGACTGCATCAAGGCCTTCTCGGAGACCGACTTCACCGAGGACCTCAAACGCGTCGACGTCCCCACCTTGATCGCCCACGGCGACGACGACCAGATCGTCCCCATCACCGCCGCGGCCCTGGAGTCCGTCAAACTGGTGGAGAACGCCACCCTGAAGATCTACCCAGGCGCCCCCCACGGCCTCACCGGTTCCTTCCGCGACACCTTCAACACCGACCTCCTCGCCTTCCTCGCCTCCTGACCCCGAGGCGGCCCTTGCATCTCCAGCCGCTGGAGCAGCGACACTCGCCACCATGAAGGACGACAGTGGCGCGCTGTTCACCATCGGCGGGCTGGCCCGTCGCACCGGGCTGCCGGTGCGCACCATCCGGTTCTGGTCCGACATCGGCGCGATCTCCCCGGCGGCCCGGACCGCCAGGGGCTGGCGGCTGTACGACGCGGGGTCCGTCGCCCGGCTGGAGCTGGTCGCCACCCTGCGCGACCTCGGCCTCGGCCTGGACGACATCCGCCGCGTACTGGAGAAGGAGACCACGCTCGCCGAGGTCGCCGCCATGCACGTGGAGGCCCTCGACGCGAGCATCCGCACGCTCCGGCTGCGCCGCGCGGTGCTGTCCACCGTCGTCCACCGCGGATCGAGCACCGAGGAGATCGCCCAGATGAGCGAACTGGCCAGACTGTCCGCCGAGCAGCGCAAGCAGATCGTCGACGACTTCCTGGACGAGGTCCTGAGCGACCTCGACCCCTCAGGCGGCATCCACACCCGCCTGAGGCTCGGCACCCCCGACCTCCCCGACGACCCCACCGCCGCGCAGGTCGACGCCTGGGTGGAACTGGCCACACTGGTGCGGGACCAGGACTTCCGCCGCGCGATCCGCGCCCTCGCCACCCAGGTGGCCCGCGCCCGCGCCGCCCGCCGCGAGACCCCCGGAGCCCCGGAGAACTTCACCCGCCGCCTGATCCGCCACGCCTCCACCGCCCGCCAGGACGGCATCCCCCCCGAGTCCCCCGAAGCCGGCGAAGTACTCGCCCGCATCCTCGCCGACCCCCCGCCCGGCCACCGCGACGACACCTTGCTACAGGAACTGGAACTCGCCGCGGACCCCCGCGCCGAGCGCTACTGGCACCTGATGGCCACCGTCAACTCCTGGCCCCCCTACCCCTCCGGCGTCCCCTCCCCGTCCCACCTGACCCTCGCCCGCGACGCCCACCTCTGGACCATCGCCGCCCTGCGCACCCACCGCCCGCCCCCCGCGGATCAGCCCGCCGGGAACTCGTAGCTGTCGGCCAGCGACTTGGGCGCGGTGAGATACCAGGCCTCGGTGACGAGCTCGGTGAGCTCATCCGGAGCGATCTTCGGAAGATGCACGACGACCCACCCGAACCGATCGGTCGTGAACTGCTTCTCAAAGACATCCGGCCGCTCCGCGACAAGGGCGATCTGCTCGTCGACGGTGGCCTTGAGCCCGACCGTCTGCGTGCGCTCCCACAGATAACCGAACCCCTTGCCGCGAACCTTCAGGGCGACCCAGTCACCACCGGGGATCTGCTGCACCTCCGGCAGGCCGTCCAGGATGTCGAGGAACTCGTCGATACTCACGCCCATGCGTCAAGGTGTACCAGGCGGGACCGACATTCGGCCGGGGGACGTCTCAGGCGATCTCGGTCAGCGACCCGTCCCGGTTCCGCGGAGCGCCGCGTCCACCGCAGCCGTCAGGTCGGCGGCGACCTCGGGCGCCGCGGCCACCTCCGCGGGCAGGGTCACCGGGGTCGGCACGAGGATCCCTCTGGCCCCGGCGGCCCGGGCCGCGTCCATGTCCCGGCCGATGTCCCCGATGACCACGCAGTCCTCGGGTGCGACGCCGAGCGCCGTCGCCGCACGCAGCACCAGTCCCGGCATGGGCTTGCGGCAGTCGCACCCGTCGCCGTCGTCGTGCGGGCACACCGCCCACACGCCGAAGGGCCCGAGTAACTCCTCGACCCGCGTGTTCACCGCCTGGAGTGCGTCCTCGCCGATCAGGCCCATCGCGACCCCCGCCTGGTTGGTCACCACGCCGATCGGCACGCCCATCCGTCTCAGCCGGTCCAGCGCCGCGCGGGCGCCGGGGACCGGGCGCACCAGGGCCGGGTCGGTGTTGTAGGGCACGTCCACGATCAAGGTTCCGTCCCGGTCGAACAGCACCGCGGCGGGGCGGACATTCCTCGGCATCGGGGTGCGATACCCGGTCCGGCGGGGTACTAACAACTACTTTGCGTCACTAAGCGCAGCTCCGGGACCCGGTGACCCACCACTCCCCAGGGCCCCGGTTTGAACGCTCCTCCTACAGGTAGTCGGATGCTGTCCTATGCCAGGAGCCACCTGACCCTCCTGTGCTCGTGGTCCGTCAGGACTCCCACGGTGGCTCGCGTCAGGCGTGCCGGGGACGAGGCCCGTGCCGTCCGGTCAATGCGCCGGCGTCGCGTATCCGTGGAAGGGATGTGCCGAATGAGGATCGTCGTGACCGGGGGTGCCGGATTCCTGGGCTCTCATCTTTGTGAGCGTCTTCTGGCCCGCGGGGACACGGTGATCTGTATGGACAACTTCCTCACAGGCTCGCCGCGAAACGTCTCGCACCTCCTCGGGTGCCCGCCGTTCCGCCTGGTGGAATGCGACCTCACCGGTTTCGTGCACGTGGCCGGCCAGGTGGACATGGTGCTCCACTTCGCCTCCGCCGCCTCGCCCTTCGACTACTTACGCCACCCCATCGAGACCCTAAAGGTCGGGAGCATCGGCACCCTGCACGCCCTGGGAATGGCCCGCGAGAAGGACGCCCGCTTCGTCCTCGCCTCCACCAGCGAGGTCTACGGCGACCCCCTGGAACACCCCCAGCGTGAGACCTACCGCGGCAACGTCAATCCCGTGGGCCCCCGCAGCGTCTACGACGAGGCCAAACGCTTCGCCGAGTCCCTGACCACCGCGTACCGCACCACCCACGGCACCGACACCGCAATCGTCCGCATCTTCAACACCTACGGCCCCCGTATGCGCCCCTACGACGGCCGCGCCATCCCCACCTTCATCCGCCAGGCCCTGAACGGCGAACCCCTGACCGTCACCGGCGACGGCAGCCAGACCAGATCGATCGGTTATCTGGACGACACCCTGGACGGCATCCTGGCCCTGGCCGACAGCGACTTCGAGGGCCCCGTCAACATAGGCAACCCCACCGAGATGTCCGTCCTGGAAATAGCCGAGACCATCCGCGACCTTGCCTCCTCGTCCTCCCCCATCCATTTCGTCGAACGCCCCGTGGACGACCCCGCCGTCCGCCGCCCCGACACCACCCTCGCCGAACGCCGCCTGAACTGGCGTCCCCGTATCGACCCGGTCACCGGCCTGCGCCGCACCATCGAGTGGTTCGACGCCTACCTCCACGGCGGCCGCGAACGCGCCACCACCCGCCGCTGATTCCCTGTCCCCTTCTGTTTCGCGCCGGCCGATCCCTCCCGCCGCCGCGTCCGGCGCGGCATGATCGATCAAAGAGCGCTGGGAAGGGACGGGTCATGGACTTCAAAGAACTGGTGGAGAAGGCGACCGACAGTGTGTCGGTCGAGCGGGTGTTCGGGGAGCCGGTGGAGCGGGATGGGGTGACGGTCATTCCTGTGGCGCGGATCGCGGGTGGGGGCGGGGGCGGCGGTGGGGGCGGGGGGACCGCCGGCGGACCGGAGGGGGGTGGCGGGGGGCTTGGGCTGAAGGTTTCGCCTGTGGGGGTTTATGTGATCAAGAACGGGGAGGTCGGGTGGGTTCCGGTGGTGGATGTCAGGCGGCTTGTTCTCGGGGGGCAGATCATCGCGGGCATCGGGCTTCTGGTGGTTTGGGCGATCGTGCGGGGGCGGGCCAAGACGCGGCGGCAGAAGGGCTAGGCGGGTCCCGCCGCCGGGTGGTCTGAGGCGTCCGGCAGACTCGGGCGGATGAAGCGAATGCTGGTCGTGGGGATCGGGGCCGGGGATCCCGATCACCTCACGTTGCAGGCGGTCAAGGCCATCGGGCTCGTGGATGTGTTCTTCGTGCTGGACAAGGGGGAGGCGAAGGACGATCTCGTGCGGCTGCGGCGGGGGATGGTCGAGGCGCACGGGCGGCCGGGGCATCGGGTGGTCGAGGCGCGGGATCCGGAGCGGGACCGGACGGCGGCGGGGTACGCGGGGGCGGTGGAGGAGTGGCGGTCGCGGCGGGCGGTCGTCTACGAGCGCCTCATCGCGGAGGAGCTCGGGGAGGGAGAGACGGGCGGGTTCCTGGTGTGGGGGGATCCGGGGGTGTACGACAGCACGCTGGCGATCCTGGAGGAGGTGCTCGGGCGGGGGGCGGTGGCGTTCGAGTACGAGGTGGTGCCGGGGATCAGCAGCGTGGCGGCGCTGACGGCGCGGCATCGGACCAGCCTGACGCGGGTGGGGCGGCCGGTTCAGGTCACCACGGGGCGGCGGCTGGAGGCCGAGGGCCCGGGGGACGTGGACGACATCGTGGTGATGCTGGACGCGCGGTGCGCCTTCGCGGGGATGCAGGGGTTCGACATCTACTGGGGGGCCTATGTCGGGACGCCGGACGAGATCCTGGTGGCCGGGCCGGTGGAGGAGGTGGCCGAACGGATCAAGGAGGTGCGGGCGGCGGCCCGGGAGCGGAAGGGGTGGATCATGGACACCTATCTGCTGCGCAGGCGTGATCCTCTGTCCTAGATCATGATGACTAGGTAGAGGTTGACGGGATGGTGGAGAAAAGGTACGTTCCGGGGGATTTCACGGTTGTCCGAGGGAAATCCGGTGAGATGCCGGTGCGGACGCGCCACTGTATCCGGGACGAAGATCCCGGGAGCCAGGTCGCTCGGCGACCGTGACCTCAGCTGATGGGACGCGTCATCCCCGAGGAGGATCACCATGAGTGGCCTGACCACGACCACTGTTCCCTTTCCCCGCCTGCGCCCGTGGCTGGCGGCGGTGCCCCTGCTTCTGCTGGTCGCCTACCTGGTCCTGATGGACAACGGCGCCCTCTCGCAGGCCGGTCCGTACCTCCACGAGCTCATGCACGACGGACGGCACCTGCTCGGCGTCCCGTGTCACTAGGGGCCGGGGTGGTACGCGCGCTTCTGGTGCGAGGGTTGTTGCTCGGCCTGCTGGCCGGTCTGGTGGCGGGCGGTTTCGCGTTCGCCTTCGGCGAGCGGTACGTGGACGGCGCCATCGCCATCGAGCAGGCCGCCGAGCCCGCGCACGCGGACGGCGGCGGGCACGAGCACGGCGACGAGGCCGTGGTGAGCAGGCCGGTGCAGAAGGCCGGGCTGTTCCTGGCGACCGGGCTGTACGGCCTGGCCGTCGGCGGCGTGTTCGCGCTGGTGTTCGCGGGGCTGCGCGGGCGGGTCGGTCCCCGTGCGGACGGCGGTCTCGCGCTGGCCGCCGCCGGGACCGCGTTCGTGGCCATCGTGCTGGTGCCTTTCCTGAAATATCCGGCCAACCCTCCGGCGGTCGGTGATCCGGAGACCATCAACAGCCGCACCCTCCTCCACGTGATCATGGTCGTGGTGGGCCTGGTGTCCGTCGCGGTCGCCGTCGGCACCTCCCGCCGCGTCACCGGCGGGCCCTGGGCCCGGTGGCTGTCCGGCGGGGCCGCGTTCCTGGTGCCGGTGGTCGCCGCGTGGCTGCTGTTGCCGAGGATCGACGAGGTTCCCTCCGGGTTCCCCGCCACCCTGCTGTGGGAGTTCAGGCTCTCCTCCCTCGGCACCCAGCTGGTGTTCTGGACGGCCTTCGGAGTGCTGTTCGGGTACGCCTGCGACCGGGCCGCGCGCCGGGTCCAGGCCCCCGTGCCGTCGCCCCGCTGAGCCGAGCCTCATTCCCCAGGTCGACCGGAAGGTCAGCTAGTGATCGTCACCTATCCCTTCAGCGCGGTCGTGGGCCTGGACGACCTCAAGCTGGCACTGGTGCTCAACGCCGTGTCGCCCCGGGTGGGCGGCGTGCTGGTGCGCGGCGAGAAAGGCACCGCCAAGTCCACCATCGTGCGGGCGCTTGCCGCCCAGCTCCCGCCGGTGGACGTGGTCACCGGCTGCCGTTTCTCCTGTGACCCCGCCGCGCCGGACCCCGGCTGCCCCGACGGGCCGCACGAGTCCGGCGGTCTGCGCACCCGGCCCGCCGCGCTGGTGGAGCTGCCGGTGGGTGCCTCGGAGGACCGGCTGGTCGGGTCGCTGGACCTGGAGCGCGCGCTCACCGAGGGCGTGAAGGCGTTCGAGCCCGGCCTGCTCGCCGCCGCGCACCGCGGCGTGCTCTACGTCGACGAGGTCAACCTGCTGCACGACCACCTCGTGGACCTGCTGCTCGACGCCGCCGCCCTCGGGACCTGCTACGTCGAGCGGGAGACCGTGTCGGTGCGGCACGCGGCACGGTTCCTGCTGGTCGGGACCATGAACCCCGAGGAGGGGGAGCTGCGGCCGCAGCTGCTGGACCGGTTCGGGCTGACCGTGGAGGTGAAGGCGTCCCGCGACCCCGCGGAGCGGGCCGAGGTGGTGCGGCGGCGGCTCGCGTACGACGCCGACCCCGGGGGGTTCGCCGCGCGCTGGGCTCCCGAGGAGGAGGCGCTGGCCGCGCGGATCGTCCGGGCGCGGGGCGACGTGGCGCGGGTGCGGCTGCCCGACGACCGGCTGCGGCAGATCGCGACCGTCTGCGCCGCCTTCGAGGTGGACGGCCTGCGGGCCGATCTGGTGACCGCGAACACCGCCATCGCGCACGCCGCCTGGCAGGGCCGCGACACCGTCACCACCGCCGACGTCCGCGCCGCGGCCCGGCTGTCGCTGCCGCACCGGAGGCGGCGCGATCCGTTCGACGCGCCCGGGCTGGACGAGGACCTGCTGGAGGAACTGCTGGCCCAGGGGGACGACGACCCGGACGACACACCGGACGGGCCGGCTCCGGAGGACGGCGGGCCCGATCGCGGCGGGGACGGATCTCCGGAGGGGGACACCGATTCCGCACCGGACGGCGCCTCCGGTGCGGCGGACCCGCCGGAGGGTCCGGCCGGCGAGGACGGCACGGCGCGGGACGGCACGGCGCGAGACGGTACCAAGGACCATTCGGACGATGCGAAGGGCACGGACGAGGCGGATCGTCGGGACGACGCGGGCGCGCGGGACCAAGGGGCGGGCGACGGGCAGGTGGCCGCGGTGGCGCTGCCGTACCGGGTGCCCGTGCTGACCGTGCCCGGACTCGGTGAGGGCGCCGCCGGGCGCAGGTCGCGGGCCCGTACCCCGCGCGGCCGTACCACCGGTGCCCGGGTGCCGGACGGGCGGGCGCGTTCGGTCCACCTGATCGCCACGCTGCTGGCCGCGGCGCCGCACCAGCGGGAGCGCGGGCGTAGCGGTCCCGGGTTGCTGCTGCGGGCGGACGACCTGCGCGCGGTGGTCCGCGAGGGGCGGGAGGGCAATCTCGTGCTGTTCGTGGTGGACGCCAGCGGCTCCATGGCCGCGAGGAAGCGGATGACCGCCGTCAAGACCGCGGTGCTCAGCCTGCTGCTGGACGCCTACCAGCGGCGGGACAAGGTCGGCATGGTCACCTTCCGCGGCGCGGGGGCCGAGCTGGCGCTCCCGCCGACGTCCTCGGTCGAGGTGGGCGCGGCCCGGCTGCGCTCGTTGCCGACCGGCGGCCGTACCCCGCTCGCCGCTGGGCTGCTGCGGGCCGCCGAGGTGCTGCGGATCGAACGGCTGCGTGACCCGGCGCGGCGCCCGCTGCTGGTGGTGGTGACCGATGGCCGCGCCACGGCGGGCGGTGACGTGGATCGGGCCGCCGCGCGGCTGGCGGGCACGGCGAGCGTGGTCGTCGACTGCGAGAGCGGGCCGGTGCGTCTCGGCCTGGCCGGACGTCTGGCGGTCCGGTTGCGCGCCCGCGTGGTCAGCCTGGACTCACTGGCTGATCTGGGTTCGGTGGTCCGTGACCACCGGAGGGCCGACGGCCCGCACGCGGTCGGCCGCGATCAGCGAAAGGCGGTCTGAGCGATGCCGCAGGGCAAGCCCGACATGGTTCCCGACGACGGGCTCACCACCCGGCAGCGTCGCACGCGGCCGCTGCTGATCGTGCACACCGGGCCCGGCAAGGGCAAGTCGACCGCGGCGTTCGGCATGGCGCTGCGGGCGTGGAACCAGGGCTGGCCGATCGGGGTCTTCCAGTTCGTGAAGTCGGCCAAGTGGCGCATCGGCGAGGAGCGTGCGCTGACCCTGCTCGGCGAGACCGGGGAGGGCGGGCCGGTGACGTGGCACAAGATGGGCGAGGGGTGGTCGTGGATCCGCCGCCCCGGCACCGAGGAGGATCACGCCGCGGACGCTCGCGAGGGCTGGGCCCAGATCAAGCGTGACCTGGCGGCCGAGACGTATCGCTTCTACGTGCTCGACGAGTTCACCTATCCCCTGAAGTGGGGCTGGATCGACCTCGACGACGTGCTGAAGGCGCTGGCCGACCGGCCCGGCAACCAGCATGTGGTGATCACCGGCCGGGACGCTCCACAGGGGTTGACGGACGTCGCCGACCTGGTCACCGAGATGGGCAAGGTGCGTCATCCCCTGGACACCGGGCAGAAGGGTCAGAAGGGCATCGAGTGGTAGTCCCCCGTCTGGTGATCGCCGCCCCCGCGTCCGGGAGCGGCAAGACGACGGTGGCGACGGGGCTGATGGCGGCGCTGCGGGGGCGGGGGCTGCGGGTGTCGCCGCACAAGGTGGGGCCCGACTACATCGACCCCGGATACCACGCGCTGGCCACCGGGCGGCCCGGGCGGAACCTGGATCCGTGGCTGGTGGGGGAGGAGCGGATCGTGCCGCTGTTCCTGCACGGGGCGGCGGGGTGTGACATCGCGGTCGTCGAGGGTGTCATGGGGCTGTTCGACGGCAAGGGGGACACCGGATTCGCGTCCACCGCGCACGTCGCGCGGCTGCTGGACGCGCCGGTGGTGCTGGTGGTGGACGCCGCGCGGCAGAGTACGTCGGTGGCGGCCGTGGTGCACGGGTTCGCGACGTTCGACCCCCGGGTGCGGGTCGCGGGGGTGGTGCTCAACCGCGTCGGGTCGGACCGGCACGAGGAGCTGTGCCGCTCGGCGCTCGCTCAGGCCGGCGTCCCGGTGCTCGGAGCGCTCCGGCGGGACGACGCCGTGTTCGCGCCGTCCCGGCATCTCGGGCTGGTCCCTGCCGCCGAGCGCCATACCGAGGCCGTGGCCGGCGTGGCCCGCCTCGGTGAACTGATCGCCCGCTCGTGCGACCTCGACGCCCTGGTACGGCTGGCCCGCACCGCCCCTCCCCTTCCCGGGCGCCGCTGGAGTCCGGAGGCGACGCTCGACGAGGTGGCGGGGGGCGCGGTGGTGGCTGGGGGTGGGCGGCCTGTTGTGGCGGTGGCCGGGGGGGCGGCGTTCACGTTCGGGTACGCGGAGCATGTCGAGTTGTTGCGGGCGGCGGGGGCCGAGGTGGTGGTGTTCGATCCGTTGCGGGACGAGGGGCTGCCCGAGGGGGTTGGGGGGCTGGTCGTCGGGGGTGGGTTTCCTGAGGTGCATGCCGAAGAGCTGGCGGGCAACGTCTTGTTGCGGGAGCAGGTGGCGGGGTTCGGGGGGGCGATCGCGGCGGAGTGCGGGGGGTTGCTGTATCTGTGCGAGAGCTTGGACGGCGTTCCGATGTGCGGGCGGCTGGCTGCCACGGCCGCGATGACGCCGCGGCTGACGCTGGGGTATCGCGACGCCGTGGCCACGCGGGCGTCGTTGCTGACGCGGGCGGGGGAGGCGTACCGGGGGCACGAGTTCCACCGGACGGCCGTCACCTCCGCCGGCGCGCCGCTGTTCCGGTGGGACGGTGGGGGCGACGGGTTCGGTGACGGCCTGTTGACCGCTTCGTATCTGCACCTGCACTGGGCCGGGACGCCCGCGCTGGCTCAGCGGCTCGTGTCGTCCTCCAGGTCGCCTTCGCTCTTGAGGTAGACCTCCTGCAGGTCGCGCAGGATGTCCGGGTCGGGGTGCTCCCACATGCCGCGTCCGGCCGCCTGGAGCAGCCGTTCGGCGATGCCGTGCAGCGCCCACGGGTTGGACTTGGCCATGAACTCCTGGTTGACGGGGTCCAGGACGTACGTGGCGGCCAGCTTGTCGTACATCCAGTCGGCGACGACCCCGGTGGTGGCGTCGTAGCCGAACAGGTAGTCGACCGTCGCGGCCAGCTCGAAGGCCCCCTTGTAGCCGTGCCTGCGCATCGCGGCGAGCCAGTTCGGGTTGACCACCCGGGCGCGGAAGACCCGGGACGTCTCCTCGACCAGCGTGCGGGTGCGCACCGCGTCCGGCCGCGTGCTGTCGCCGATGTACGCGGCGGGGGCGGTGCCGGTCAGCGCGCGCACGGTGGCGATCATGCCGCCGTGGTACTGGAAGTAGTCGTCGGAGTCGGCGATGTCGTGCTCGCGGGTGTCGACGTTCTTGGCGGCGACCGCGATGCGGCGGTAGGCGTTCTCCATGTCCGGGCGGGCCGGCACGCCGTCCAGGTCCCGCCCGTAGGCGAAGCCGCCCCACACGGCGTACACCTCGGCCAGGTCGGCGTCGTCCCGCCAGTTCCCGCTGTCGATCAGCGGCAGCAGCCCGGCGCCGTACGCCCCGGGCCTGGACCCGAAGACCCGCATGGTGGCCCTGCGGTCGTCGCCGTGCCCGGCGAGGTCGGCCGCGACGTGCGCCCGCACGTAGTTGTCCTCGTGCGGCTCGTCCAGCGCGGCGACCATGCGCACCGCGTCGTCCAGCATGGCCACCACATGCGGGAAGGCGTCGCGGAAGAACCCGCTGATCCGCACGGTGACGTCGATCCGCGGCCTGCCGAGCTCGGCCAGGGGCACGGGCTCCAGCCGGGTGACGCGGCGCGACGCCTCGTCCCACACCGGGCGCACCCCGAGCAGTGAGAGCACCTCGGCGATGTCGTCGCCCGCGGTGCGCATCGCGCTGGTGCCCCACACCGACAGGCCGACCGATCGGGGCCAGTCGCCGGTGTCGGCGCGGTAGCGGGCCAGCAGGGACTCGGCCATGGCCTGGCCGGTCTCGTACGCGAGCCTGCTCGGCACGGCGCGGGGGTCGACCGAGTAGAAGTTCCTGCCGGTCGGCAGCACGTTCACCAGCCCGCGCAGCGGCGAACCGCTCGGCCCGGCGGGCACGTACTCCCCGGCGAGCGCGGCGAGGATGTTGTCGACCTCGTCGGTCGTCCGGGCCAGCCGCGGCACGATCTCGGTGGCCGCGAAGGTGAGGACGCGCTCCACCATGCCCGGGTCCACCCCGTCGCCCGCCGCGGGGCCGAGTACGGCCGTGACGACCTCGGGCACCGAGGACGGCCCCCAGCCCTGCTCCTCCATGCCCGCCACCAGCGCCCGGGCCAGTGCCTCGGCGCGGTCCACGGCGGCCAGGGACGCGCCGCCGTCCTCGGCCAGGCCGAGCGCCTCGCGCAGGCCGGGCAGCGTGCGGGTGCCCGACCACATCTGCCGGGCCCGCAGCATCGCCAGCACCAGGTCCACCCGCTGACCACCCTCGGGGGGCACGCCGAGCACGTGCAGGCCGTCCCTGATCTGGGCGTCCTTCACCTCGCACAGCCAGCCGTCCACGTGCAGGATGAAGTCGTCGAACTCGGTGTCGTGCGGCCGGTCCTCCAGCCCGAGGTCGTGGTCGAGCCGCGCCGCCTGGATGAGCGTCCAGATCTGCGCCCTGATGGCGGGCAGCTTGGCCGGGTCCATCGCGGCGATGGTGGCGTGCTCGTCCAGCAGCTGCTCCAGCCGCGCGATGTCGCCGTAGGTGTCGGCGCGGGCCATCGGCGGCACCATGTGGTCCACCAGCACGGCGTGCGCCCGCCGCTTGGCCTGGGTGCCCTCGCCGGGGTCGTTCACCAGGAACGGGTACACCAGCGGCAGCTCGCCGAGCGCCGCGTCCGGCCCGCAGGACGCCGACAGGCCCGCCGACTTGCCGGGCAGCCATTCGAGGTTGCCGTGCTTGCCCACGTGCACCATCGCGTGCGCGCCGAACTCCGCCGACAGCCAGCGGTAGGCCGCCAGGTAGTGGTGGCTCGGCGGCAGGTCGGGGTCGTGGTAGATGGCGATGGGGTTCTCGCCGAAGCCGCGCGGCGGCTGCACCATCAGCACGACGTTGCCCGCCCGCAGCGCGGCCAGCACGATGTCGCCCTCGTGCACGAACAACTCGCCCGGCGGCGGGCCCCAGTGCCGTTCCATCTTCTCCCGCAGGCCGGCGGGCAGCGTGGCGTACCACTCCTGGTAGGCGGCGGCCGGGAAGCGCACCGGGTTGGCGGCCAGCTGCTCCTCGGTCAGCCATTCCTGGTCCTGGCCGCCCGCCGCGATCAGCGCGTGGATCAGCGCGTCGCCGTCCTGCCCGGCGACCCCGGGGAAGCCGTCGCCGAGGTCGTAGCCCTCGCGCTGGAGCCGGGCGAGCAGCCGTACCGTGCTCGCCGGGGTGTCCAGCCCGACGGCGTTGCCCATCCGGGCGTGCTTGGTGGGGTACGCCGACAGCATCACGACGAGCCGCTTCTCGGCCGGCGGGACGTGCCTGAGCAGCCCGTGCCGTACGGCGATGCCCGCCACCCGCCGTGCCCGCTCGGGGTCGGCCACGTAGACGGTCAGGCCGTCCTCGTCGATCTCCTTGAACGAGAACGGCACCGTGATGATGCGGCCGTCGAACTCGGGGATGGCCACCTGGGACGCGGCGTCCAGAGGTGACAGGCCGTCGTCGTTGTCCTCCCACTCGCGCCTGCCGCTCGTCAGGCAGAGGCCCTGAAGGATCGGCACGTTCAGCTCGGCGAGCGCGCCGACGTCCCACGCCTCGTCGTCGCCGCCCGCGCCCGCGGTGGCCGGACGGGAGCCGCCCGCGGCGAGCACCGTGACGACCAGGGCGTCCGCGGCCCTCAGCGTGTCCAGCAGGGCGGGGTCGGCGGTGCGCAGCGAGGAGCAGAAGACGGGCAGGGGGCGGCCCCCGGCGTCCTCCACGGCCCGGCACAGCGTCTCGACGAAAGCGGTGTTGCCCGCCATGTGGTGCGCGCGGTAGTACAGCACGCCGATCACCGGGCCGTCTTCCCTCGCGGGGGTGCGGTCCAGACGTCCCCAGGACGGCGCGGGCTCGGGGGGCGCGAAACCGCGGCCGGTGAGCAGCACCGTGTCGGACAGGAAGGCGTGCAACTCGGTGAGGTTGGCCGGGCCGCCGTGCGCGAGGTAGGCGTGCGCCTCGGCGCAGGTGCCCGCGCTGACCGTGGAAAGTTTCATCAGCTCGGCGTCCGGCGCCTGCTCGCCGCCGAGCACCACGACGGGGAGCGGGCCGGCCAGCAGGTGGTCCAGGCCGTCCTCCCACGCGCGGCGCCCGCCGAGGATGCGGACGACGACGAGGTCGGCGTCCGCCGTCAGGGCGGGCAGGTCGCCGACGGCCAGCCGCGCCGGGTTGCCGAGGCGGTACGCCGCCCCGCTGGACCGGGCGCTGAGCAGGTCGGTGTCTGATGTGGAGAGCAAAAGGATCGCGGGCCGCACCGGCAGCATGGAGCATCCTCCCTCGGGGTCCTCGCCCCGGTCGTGGGTGTCGCGACGGCAGGAGTCTCCTGGCTCCCGGATCGACGCTCACCCCGGCCTTCCCGCCCGTCGCCGGGCAGTGGCCTCGTGGTGGGGGTCGCTCCCCGGTCACAGTGGCGGGACCGCGCCGGCTTCGCACCGGCTTCCTCCGTCCGCCATCGCCTACTGAGGAGATTACGCTGACGGGACCGCCGGAAGAACTGGCATTACTATCTCTTCGTGCGCAGAGCCCCCCTTTCCGGACAAGCGCCCCCAGACGCGTGTCCCGGGGCACTTCAAGTGCACACGGCGGCCGACGGCCCGCTGGCCCGGATCCGCGTTCCCGGCGGCGCGCTCACTCCCCTCCAGCTCCGCGAGCTCGCCGCGTGCGCGGGGACGCTCGGCACCGGCGTCGTCGAGCTGACGTCCCGGGCGAACGTGCAGGTCCGCGGCCTGCGTTCCCCCTCCGAGTTCGCCGCGCGCATGGCGGACGCCGACCTGCTGCCGTCCGCCACCCACGAACGGGTCCGCAACATCGCCGCCTCCCCGCTCGCCGGCCGCGGCCCGTCCGGCCTGGTGGACACCGACCCTCTCGTGGCGTCCCTCGACCGGGCCCTCTGCGCCCGCGCCGCCCTGGCCGACCTGTCGGGCCGTTTCCTGTTCGCCGTGGACGACGGCACGGGCGACATGACAGGCCTCGGCGCCGACGTCACGTTCGTCCCCGCGCGCGGGGCGGCGTCCGGAACGGTCCTGCTCGCGGGTGTGGACACCGGCCTCGCCACCGCCGGCCCGGTCCCCCTGATGATCGCCGCCGCCGAGGGCTTCCTCGCCGAGCGCGACGCGCAGGACGGCTCCGCCTGGCGCGTAGCCGACCTCGACGACGGCCCGGCCCGGATCGCCGCCCGCCTCGCGCACCCCCGTCCAGCCGTCACGCCGCACCCGGACGTCACGCCGCACGAGGGCGCGCCGCGAGCGGGTGCCGGGCCGTTGCCCCAGCGCGACGGGCGGGTGGCACTTGAGGTCGTCGTGCCCCTCGGACGGCTCACCGTGCCGCAGGCGGAGGCGCTGGCGGCCGTACCGGCGGCCCCGGACGGCCCCGCGCTGCGCCTGACGCCGTGGCGGACGGTCGTCGTGCTCGACCTCACCGCCGCGCGGGCCGACGAGGTGGCACGGGTCCTCGCGGGCACCGGCCTGGTCTGCGACCCCGCCTCCCCGTGGGCCGGCGTGTCCGCCTGCACGGGGCGTCCCGGCTGCGCCAAGGCCCTCGCCGACGTACGGCACGACGTGACCCGCTGGGTGTCCGGCCGCACCGGGCCGGGCGGCCCGCCCGTCCACTGGTCGGGATGCGAACGGCGCTGCGGGCTGCCCCGCGGGCCGGTACTCCAGTACGTGGCCACCGGCACGGGCTACCGCGTCGAAGAACCCGCCGTCACCCAGGACACGGGCCACCGCGTCGAGGAGTCCGTCATTCAGGAAAGGCAGCGGTGAACGACTACCTGCGCGACGGGCCCGAGATCTACCGGCGCTCGTTCGCCACCATCCGCGCCGAGACCGACCTCACCGGTATTCCCTCCGACGTCGCCGTGGTGGCGGTGCGGATGATCCACGCCTGCGGGATGACCGACCTCGTGGACGACCTGGACTGGTCGCCGGACGTCGTCACCTCGGCCCGAGCCGCGCTGCGCGGCGGCGCCCCGGTGTTGTGCGACGCCATGATGGTCGCCTCCGGGGTCACCAGGAGCAGGCTGCCCGCCGCCAACGACGTGGTGTGCACGCTCGGCGCGCCCGGCGTGCCGGAACTGGCCGCACGTCTCGGCACCACCCGTAGCGCCGCGGCGCTCGAACTGTGGCGCGACCGCCTGGACGGCGCGGTCGTCGCGGTGGGCAACGCCCCCACCGCGCTGTTCCGCCTGCTCGAACTCGTCGAGGAAGGAGCGGGCCGCCCGGCCGCGGTGCTCGGCATCCCGGTGGGCTTCATCGGGGCGGCCGAGTCCAAGCGGGCCCTGGCCGGCAGCGGCCTCCCGTATCTGGTGGTGCACGGCCGCAGGGGCGGCAGTGCCATGACGGCGGCGGCGGTCAACGCCATCGCCAACGAGGTGGAGTGATCGGCATGACGGGACGGCTGTACGGCGTCGGCCTCGGCCCCGGCGACCCGGAACTGGTGACGGTCAAGGCGGCCCGGCTGATCGGCGAGGCGGACGTGATCGCCTACCACGCCGCGCGGCACGGCCGCAGCATCGCGCGCTCCATCGCCCGCCCGTACATGCGGGACGGCCAGGTGGAGGAGCTGCTGATGTACCCGCTCACCACCGAGACCACCGACCACCCCGGCGGCTACCGGGGAGCCCTCGAGGACTTCTACACCGACTGCGCCGCCCGCCTGTCCTCCCACCTGGACGCCGGCCGTACCGTCGTGGTGCTGAGCGAGGGCGACCCGCTCTTCTACGGCTCCTACATGCACCTGCACAAGCGCCTCGCGCACCGCTACCCCACCGAGGTCGTGCCCGGTGTCACCTCGGTCAGCGCCGCCTCCGCCGTCCTCGGCCGCCCGCTGGTGGAGCACGAGGAGACCCTCACCATCCTCCCCGGCACCCTCCCCGGCGACGTGCTCGCGGAGAAGCTCCGCACCACCGACTCCGCCGCCGTCCTCAAACTCGGCCGCACCTTCGAGAAGGTCCGTGACGCCCTCGCCGAGGCCGGCCGCCTGGACGACGCCTGGTACGTGGAACGGGCCACCACCTCCGCCGAACGCCTGGCCCCCCTGAAGGACGTCGACCCCGCCGACGTCCCCTACTTCTCCCTGGCCCTCCTCCCGAGCCCCCACGCCCACAAGGTCCCCGAGCGCCCCCGCCCCGCGGAGTCACACCCCGGAGAGGTGACCGTGGTGGGCCTCGGCCCCGCCGGCCGCCCGTGGCTCACCCCCGAAGCCCAGGAAGCCCTGTCCACCGCCACCGACCTGGTCGGCTACGCCCCCTACGTCGACCGCGTCCCCCCCAACCCCCGCCAGACCCGCCACCGTACCGACAACCGCGCCGAGGCCGAAAGGGCCCGCCACGCCCTGGACCTGGCCCTGTCCGGCGCCCGCGTCGCCGTGGTCTCCTCCGGCGACCCAGGCGTCTTCGCCATGGCCTCCGCCGTCCTGGAAGCCGCCACCGCCCCCGAATACGACACGGTCCCCGTCCGCGTCCTCCCAGGCCTGACCGCCGCCCAAGCCGTAGCCGCCAAAGCCGGCGCCCCCCTGGGCCACGACTACTGCGTGATCTCCCTCTCCGACCAGCTGAAGCCCTGGGACGTCGTAGAGACCCGCCTGACCGCCGCCGCCCAAGCCGACCTGGTCCTTGCCATCTACAACCCCGCCTCCAAAACCCGGACCTGGCAGGTGGCCGCCACCCGCGACCTCCTCCTGACCCACCGCCCGCCCACCACCCCCGTAGTGATCGGCCGCAACATAGGCTCCCCCGACGAACACCTCACCATCACCACCCTCG
Source organism: Sphaerisporangium aureirubrum (assembly GCF_042658925.1). Taxonomy (NCBI): domain Bacteria; kingdom Bacillati; phylum Actinomycetota; class Actinomycetes; order Streptosporangiales; family Streptosporangiaceae; genus Sphaerisporangium; species Sphaerisporangium aureirubrum. The sequence goes on along the minus strand of NZ_JBHSRF010000013.1, from coordinate 109,421 downwards.
CCACCCTCGACCCCACCACCGTCGACATGCGCTCCCTATTGATCATCGGCTCCACCCAGACCCGCCTGACCCCCCAGGGCCACGTCTACACTCCCCGCCGTTACCCCGTCTGAGCGGCGGCCTCGCCGGTGCGGAGCCAGGCCGATGCGGCCTCCACCGTTTCGGCATAGGGGACGCCGGGGGGAGGCGGGGGGCGGTCGATCATGATTACGGGGAGGGACAGGTCGCGGGCGGCGGTTAGTTTGGCGGTGGTCATTTGGCCGCCGCTGTTCTTGGTGATCAGGACGTCGATCCTGTGGGTTCGCATGAGGGAGAGTTCGCCGGGGACGGTGTAGGGGCCGCGGGCCAGGAGGATTTGGACATTTGGGGGGATGGGGGGGTTGGGGGGGTCTACGGATCTGGCCAGGAACCACAGGTGGGTGAGGGGGGTGAAGGCGGGGAGGCTGCGGCGGCCGGTGGTCAGGAAGGCTCTGGTGTGGTTGTGGGTGGTGAGGAGGGTGGCGGCGGCGGTCAGGGAGTCGGCGTGATGCCAGTTGTCGGTGGGGGTGGGGTGCCAGGGGGGGCGGCGTAGGAGGAGGAAGGGGGTCGCGGTTCGGGTGGTGGCCTGGAGGGCGGAGGTGGTCATCTGCTGGGCGAAGGGGTGGGTGGCGTCGATCACGGCGGTGATGGCCTGGTCGCGGATGTAGGCGGCCAAGCCGTCGGGGCCGCCGAAGCCGCCCTGGCGGACCTCTCCTTCGGGGAGGCGGGGGTTGGTCACCCGGCCTGCGAGGGAGGAGATGACGTGGAGGGTGGGGTCGTTCGTGAGGGTGGCGGCCAGGGCGCGGGCCTCGGCCGTGCCGCCCAGGATCAGCACTCGCCGCATGGGGGTCACCGGTCCTTGCTGGTCAGGGGCGGGGGCGGGTGGTGCTGTACAGGTGGCTGCCGGGGAAACCGGCGGCGGCCAGGGCCTTCCCGACGATGATCACGGCGGTGCGTCTCACACCGGCTTCCTTGACCAGGGTGGGGATGGTGGACAGGGGGCCGCGGAGGATGAGCTCGTCGGGGCGGCTGGCCCGGGCCACCACGGCGGTGGGGCAGTCGGGGCCGTAGGAGGGGATGAGGTCGGCGACCACGGCGTCGATGCGCTGGACGGCCAGGTGGATGACCATCGTGGAGCGGCTCGTGCTCAGGCTGGGGAGGTCCTCGCCCTCGGGCATGGGGGTGGCGCGGGCGGCGGTGCGGGTCAGGATGACGGTCTGGGCGACGCCGGGGACGGTGAGCTCGCGGCCGAGGGAGGCCGCGGCGGCGGCGAAGGCGGGGACGCCGGGGACGATCTCGTAGGGGACGTTCAGGGTGTCCAGGCGGCGCATCTGCTCGGCCATGGCGCTGAAGACGGAGGGGTCGCCGGAGTGGAGGCGGGCCACGTCCCGGCCGGCGCGGTGGGCGTCGTGCAGTTCGGTGACGATCTCGTTCAGGTCGAGGTTCGCGGTGTCCACCAGGCGGGCTCCGGGGGGGCAGGAGTCCAGGAGTTCGCGGGGGACCAGGGAGCCGGCGTACAGGCAGACGGGAGAGGACTCCAGAAGGCGTAGCCCGCGCACGGTGATGAGGTCCGGGGCTCCCGGGCCGGCACCGATGAAGTACACGGTCATGACATGTCCTCTTTTGTGGTGGCCCAGATGGTCACCGGCATCATGGCGCGCCAGCCTGTGAAGCCGCCGATCGGGGACGCGCGGTGGACCGACAGGCGGGTCAGGTCGCCGCCGTGGGCGGCGTGCCACCGGGTGACGACCGCCTCAGATTCGAGGGTCACGGCGTTGACGACCAGCCGGCCGCCGGGGCGGAGGGCGTGCCAGGAGGTTTCCAGGACGCCTGGCGTGGTGGTCCCGCCGCCGACGAAGACGGCGTCCGGGGCGGGGAGGCCGGCCAGGGCCTCGGGGGCGTGGGACTCGATCAGGCGGAGGGTGGGGACGCCGAGGATTTCCGCGTTGCGGCGGATGCGGGTGGCGCGGGCGGGGTGGCTCTCGACGGCGATGGCGGCGCAGGTGGGGTGGGTGCGCATCCATTCGATGGCGACGCTGCCGGCGCCGGCGCCGACGTCCCACAGGAGTTCGCCGGGCATGGGGGCGAGGCGGGACAGGGTGACGGCGCGGACCTCGCGTTTGGTGATCTGGCCGTCGTGGTCGAAGGCGTCGTCCGGGAGGCCGGGGGTCCTCGGGAGCGGGCGGGTGCCGCCGGCGGGGGCGCACTCGACGGCGATCACGTTGAGGGGGGCCGTGGCGGGGTGGGCCCACGTGGCGGCGGTGCCGGACACCCTGGTCTCCGCCGGTGTGCCGAGGTCGGACAGGACGGTGAGGGTGCTGGCGCCGTAGCCGCGTCCGGTGAGCAGGGCGGCCACCTCGGCCGGGGTGCCGCCGTCCGGGCTGAGCACGAGCACGCGGGCGCCGGGCTGGAGCGTGGCGGTCACGGCCGCGAGGGGGCGGCCGAGCAGGCTGATCGGGGTGACCCGCTCGACCGGCCAGCCGAGGCGGGCGCAGGCCAGGGAGAGGGACGACACGTGGGGCAGCACGCGCAGGGCGCCGGGGCCGAGCAGGCGGGCCAGGGTGGCGCCGATGCCGAAGAACATGGGGTCGCCGCTGGCCAGCACGCAGACCTCCTGGTCTTCGTGTGCGGTGAGCAGTTCCGGTAACGCGGGGAGCAGGGGGGAGGGGAGAGGGAGGCGTTCGGCGGGGGTCGGCGGGATCAGGTCCAGCTGCCGCGGACTGCCGACGAGCACCTCGGCGGCGCTGATGGCGAGCCGGGAGGCGGTGGAGATGCCGTCCCAGCCGTCCGCGCCGATGCCGACGACGGTGATCATACGTTGCCCAGTACGCGGGTCACCTGGATCTCCAGGACGACGCGGGCCGGGTTGGGGCGAGGGGGCTTGTAGCGGGCGGTGTAGCGGCGCTCGGCGTCGGCGACGTCCTCGGGGGCGGCGCGCAGGACGGCGCGGCCTTCCAGGGTGGACCAGCGGCGGCCGTCGACCTGGCAGAGGGCCACGGAGACGCCGGGGGTCGCGGCGACAAGGCGGGCCTTGTGGGAGGTACCCGAGGTGATCACGCGGGCGATGCCGCTGGGGATGTCCAGGGTCACCCCCACGGGGACCACGTGCGGGGTGCCGTCGGGACGGACGGTGGACAGGGTGGACAGATGCCGCTCCCGCCAGAACGCCGCGAACTCCACACCACGCTCCGTCAAATCCACCCAAACCCCTCCCCCGGCCGGAAACCTCGGACATCGTAGCCCCCGCGGTCAGCCCTTGGTGTGCAGGCGGCGGGCCGATGGCGGCGGGGCCGTCGCGTGGGGGCCGAGGGCCACCGAGCCTTCCGGTGGACGGGCAAAAACTCCGCAAACGCAGGTGCCGTGATCGATCGGCCGAGGGGTCCGTGCGCAGTGATCGGGTAGGAGCTTTCTGTCACCGGGGCCGGCGGCGTCGCCCACCATCAGACGATCGAGGTGCACACCGAATGGACTCACGAAACAGGCGGAGCCGAGCCGGCCGGGCGGGACGGGCCGCGCTCGTCGTCTCGGCGCTCGTCCTCTCCGGGGGAGTCGTGTCCCTGGGGGGCGCCGCGCACGCCGCCACGGCGCAGGGACGGCCGAGGGCCCACTCGCACGACGACGGCGGCTCGATCCGGCTGCGGATCGGCAACGGTAAGCGCAACAACATCTTCGTCGAATGGAACAGCCCGGCGTACCTGAGCGGCGTTCAGCACGCGGAGAACTCCGCCATTGGCGGCGGCATCTTCTCGCTGTCGGGCGCCTGCGTGAAGAAGCACCGGGTGTGCAAGATCCGCCAAAGGCTCAGATGAGCCGACGACCCACCGCCGGGACGGTCCTCGTCCTGACACTCCTCGGCAGCCTGGCCGTCCTCGCCACCGCGTCCCCCACGAGCGCGGACGGCAAGGGCGGCCGGCGGCCCGTGAAGCACGCCGAGATCCGCGGCGACGACCCCAAGAGCGTCGACGCGGGCAACGGCAAGCGCAACCGCACCTTCGTCGACATCAAGAGCCCGACCGTCCAGCGCGGCACCCAGCACACCTCCACCCAGAACGCCGGCGGCGCGACCAACGTGCAGAGCGCCCTGTGCAAGAACGTCAAGGTCTGTCACATCACCCTGCAGATCATCGTCCGGTCGCCCGAGAAGCCGAAGGTCAAGAAGGCCGAGACGACGGCCCGCGAGGACGGCGACACGGCGCTCGCCCAGGAGACCCGCCCCGATGACGACGACTGCCCGGCCTGACCTGCCGCTCAGGCGTCCGGGCCGAGCACCAGCTCGTTGATCTGGTTGACGGTGGAGAAATCGAGACTGAGGCGGTTCTTGGTGACGGCGAGCGTCATGCCGGTCGCGGTGTCGGCGTAGGCGTGGCTGCCGCCCGCGCCGCTCATGCCGAACGCGCCGGGGACCTCCTTGGTGACGTCGGGCCGGCCGAGGCCGAAGCCGAGCCCCCAGCGGGACTCGTTGCCGAAGACGGCGTCGACGCCCTCGGCGGCCGTGGACGACACCTCTTTCAGCCGCCCGGGGGAGATCAGCCGCACGCCGTCCACCTCGCCGATCATCGCGGCGTACATGCGGGCGATGGCGCGGGCCGTGGTCTTGCCGCCCGCGGGGATGTCCGCGGTGAGGACGTCGGTGCGGTTGCCGAGGGCGGCGCACGGCCACAGCTGGGGGCCGCCCGCCCGGAACATCGGCAGGTCGGGAGGCAGGCTCCCCATCATCTCGGCGGTGCCCTCGGCGTCCTCCAGCCGGGCGAGCCGGTGGTGCTCGGACTCGGGCACGCCGAAGTACAGCTCGTCGGCGACGCCCAGCGGACCGGTCACCTCCTCGCGCAGCACCTGCGAGATCGGCTTCCCCGTCGCCCGGCGGACGATCTCCCCGATGAGGTACCCGAAGGAGTAGGCGTGGTAGCCCACCCGGGTGCCCGGCTCCCACCAGAGCTCCGCGCCGGCCAGCCCCGCGCACATGCGGTCCCAGTCGCACAGGTCCTCGACGGTGGTGCCCGGGGGCACGCCCGGCAGCCCGGCCGAGTGGGTCAGCACGTGCCGTACCGTCACCCCGCCCTTGCCGTGCGCCGCGAACTCCGGCCACAGCTCGGCGACCGGGGTGTCGTAGGTGAACAGGCCGCGCTCGGCGAGCACGTGCGCGACGGCCGAGGCGGCGCCCTTGCCGATGGAGAAGTTGTAGAACAGGGTGCCGGAGGTGACCGGCCGGCCGGAGCCGGGGTCCGCCGTGCCGGCCACGACGTCGGCGACCAGCTCGCCGTGCCGGTAGACCGCGACCTGTATCCCCCGTTCGGTGCCGTCCTCGACGAGCCGGTCCACGGCCTCCTGGAGGCGCATCCGCACGTCACCCATCGAGGGGCCTTCCTCTCCGCCGCGTGGTTCGCGGCACGGTCAGATGGTCGTCCCGGTGCGGCGGGCGGCCCGCTCGCGGACGGACCGGGGCAGGGCCTCGACGGGCGGCAGCAGGGGAAGCAGGTCCGGTTCGAGGGTGGTGGCGCGGAAGGTGACGGCGACGGTGACCTCGTGGCCGGGGCGGTACTCGACGACGACGGGGTCCCCGGCGCGCATCTCGCCGGGTTCGATCACCCGGAGGTACGCCCCCGGCCGCGCGGCGACGACGAAGCGCTTGATCCAGCCCGGCTCTTCGATCCACTGCGCGAAGGTGTCGCAGGGGATGCGCGGCGCGCTGACCTCCAGGAGGAGATGATCGCCGATCCGCCAGCGTTCGCCGATGAGGGCGCCGTTGACGTCCAGGCCGCGCGTGGTGATGTTCTCGCCGAACATCCCGCCGGTCAGGGATCGGCCGAGTTCACCCTCCCAGTGGTCGAGGTCCTCGCGGGCGTAGGCGTAGACGGCCTGGTCGTCGCCGCCGTGGCTGGTCGTGTCGAAGATCTGGTCGCCCAGCAGGCCACTGCCGAGCCCGGTGCGCCTGGGCCCGGGAGCGCGTACGTGGACGGCCTCGGTGGTAGGCCGCTTGTCGATGCCGGTGGTGCCCACGTCGGCTTTCGCCGGGTTCGGCCGGGGCACCGCGAGGTTGACGGAAATGAGTTCCCCCATACCGGCACGCTATCCGGGGAGTCGACCCCGGCGCACTCCCTATTTTTCCGCCGCGAGGCAGCGATCGTCACAGCGCGTCATGCGGCACCGCGTTATTTCCGGTAAAGTTCGTAGGGAATGCGGGAAATCCATGTAGGAAGCTCGGACCTACACCGTGAGGAGTGAACACTCGTGAACCTTGCCCAACCTCTGCCGAAGGTGACACCCGCACCCGAGGATGTGAGCGTCGCCGATCTCGGAGAGCTGCTCCCGGCTCCCGACCGCTCGGCCGTCGCGATCACCCCTCCCGTCGCCGGGGAGGGCCACTGGGCGGGCGCGCCGAGTGCCGTCCTGGCCGATGGGACGATCTACCTCGCGTACCGGCTGCGGCGGCCGATCGGGGAAGGGCGCGGGTACGCGGTGTCGGTGGCCCGCTCCGCGGACGGCACGACCTTCGAGACCTTGCGGACGATCCGGCGCGAGGACATGGACGCCGAGTCGCTGGAGCGTCCCACGCTGGTGCACACGCCCGAGGGACGCTGGCGGCTCTACCTCAGCTGCGCGACCATCGGCACCAAGCACTGGCGGGTGGAGGTGCTCGAGGCGGACGACCCGGCGGACTTCGACCCGGCGGGCCGCCGCACCGTGCTCGCGGGCGACGCGAGCACCGGCGTCAAGGACACGGTGATCGTGCGGCACGGTGGCGTCTGGCACCTGTGGGCGTCCTGCCACCCGCTGGCCGACCCCGAGCAGGCCGACCAGATGGTGACCGACTACGCCACCAGCACCGACGGGCTCGTCTGGACGTGGCGGGGCACGGCGCTGCGCGGCCGGCCGGGCGAGTGGGACGGCCGCGGCGTGCGGATCAGCGCGGTGCGCTTCGAGGGCGACCGCGTGGTGGCGTTCTACGACGGCCGCGCCAGCGCGGCGGAGAACTACGAGGAGAAGACCGGCGTGGCCGTCGGCCGCGACCCGGCCGAGCTGACCGCGATCGGCACCGCCCCGCTCGCCGCCTCACCGCATCGCGGCGGCGGCCTGCGCTACCTCGACCTGGTCGACCTGCCGGGCGGCGGGACGCGGCTGTACTACGAGTACACCCGCGCCGACGGCACCCACGAACTACGCACCGAACTGCGCTGACCGCCCGGTTCCGCCGGGCGGTCGCGCGGCGGCTCCTACGCCGGACGGTCGTTCCGGTCGTTCCGGCCGATCGCCGGAGGGCCGGGGCGGCCGTTGCGGGCCTGGCGCTGGCCGGGCGGACGGGCCCCGACCAGGCCGCCCGAGCGTTCGCGCGGCCTCAGCCAGTCGCCGAAGTCCTCGCCGGTGACCCGCTGGAGCAGCTCGATGTCGGCGGTGAAGTGGGCCAGCAGCCGCTGCCGCTGATCCCAGGTGAGCGGGCGCCGCGGCGCGCCCTGGCTCTGCAGCAGGCTCTCGATCCGTTCGATCGGCACCCGCCCCAGCTTTTCCGGCAGGTGGTGCCCGGCCCTGGCGAGTGCCCGCAGCGCCATCGACAGCAACTGGTGCCGCCGCCCCTGCTCGGGCTGGGCCGTCACGTTCTCCCGGGGGATGTGGGTGAGCAGCCCCTGCTCGACGCCGAGGAAGCCGCACACCCGGTCGAGCGTCCGGGCCGGGTCGTCGAGCAGCTCGCGGTACCGGAAGACCAGCACCTGCTCGCGAGGGAAGAGGTCGTACAGATGCTCCAGTTGCTCGCCGTACCGGCCGAGGCTCACGTAGTGCCAGAAGTGCGCCCACCCGGCGGCCTTGCGCCGCTCGTCCTCGGCGCACGCCCGCACCACGTCGCCGATCGGCTCCAGTCCCGCCGACCACAGGTGGGTCCAGTTGGAGTGGGCCCGCTCGACGGGGTCGCGCAGGATGGCGATGAGCTTCGCCTGCGGGGCGACGGCGTGGATGCGCCGCTGCGCCGCCCGGTCATAGAGATAAAAAGGGGTCGACTCACCACACAACGCCCCGGCTGGCGCGTCCGCGAACAGGGCTTCGTAGTCCTCGCGACGCCAGACGTGCTCACGGTACGTCGCGGCGTCCCCGGGTCCCCCTCTGGTGGGGGGAGGCCCATCGGTGAGAAAGTATTTGGGTTCCTTGACCGGTGACATGTACAGGGCGGGATGGGGCCGCAGGGCGGCGTGCAAAGCGGTGGTCCCAGATTTGGGTACACCTATGACCAGGAAGTCCGGAAACGGCATCGGCTGTCCCTCCCACGCTCCGGTCGACAAACCTTATATTCCTACCAGATGTATGGGATAATCCTGGTCATGAGTTCGGATCGGATCCGCCCAGGCGGCGGGCGTGCCGAGACTCCGCTGAGCGCCGCGATCGCGGCGGCCCGATGGATCCGCTCCGCGGCCGTCGACGACGAGCACGGCCGGTACTGGAAGGCCAACCCCGACCCCGGAGGCCGTTCCGCGGGCACCCCGGAGCCGTCCTCCCTCTACGCGGGCGCGGCCGGGATCGTGCTCTTCTTCCTGGAGCTCGCCGAGGCGACCGGCCACGAGGCGTACCTCGACGACGCGCGGGCCGGAGCCCGCCGCCTCGCCGCGACCTGGCGGCGCCAGACCGACCTGTCCCTGTACCACGGCCTGACCGGCACGGTGGTCGCGCTCACCCGGGCCGGCTGGGCGCTCGGCGACGCCGGCCTCGAGGACGCCGCGGTGGCCGCCGCCGACCACATCGTCCGCCGGGTGCGCGTCTTCGACGACGGCGTGGGCTGGTCCAAGGACCCCGCGCAGCGCGGTGACGGAGGCATCATCCTCGGGCTGCTGCAGGCCGGAGCGGTGCTCGGCGTGCCGGCGTACGAAGAGGTGGCGGTCGAGGCGGGCAAGCGGGTCGCGGCGGCGGTCGTGCCCGGCCACCGGTTCGGCGACTGCCCCGACCTCCCCGAGGACGCGGTCACGCCCGGCTTCCTGTCCGGCACCGCGGGAACGGCCTTCCTGCTCGCCCGGCTGTACGGCGTCACCGGCGACGAGCGGTTCCTGAGCGCGGCCCGGCGCGGCGCGGGGTTCGTCCGCGCGGTGAGCACGGTGCGCGGCCGGTGCGCGGTGGTCCCGCACCACGTGCCGCAGGCCAGGGAACTGCACTACCTCGGGCTGTGCTCCGGCTCCGCGGGGGTGGCGCGGCTGTTCCACGAGCTGTACCAGGTGGCGGGCGACCCCGGCGACCTGGAGTGGGTCGAGCTGCTCGCGCACGGCATCATGACCAGCGGCGCGCCGTGGGTGAAGACCGAGGGGTTCTGGGACGTCGCGTGCCAGTGCTGCGGCGCGGCCGGGCTGCTCGAGCTGTTCGTCGGCCTGTGGGCGGCGACCGGCCGGCAGGCGCACCTCGCCTTCGCGCGCACGCTCGGCGAGCACCTGGCAGGGAAAGGGACCGATCCAGACGGCAGAGGGCTGCGCTGGTACCAGGCGTACCGGCGGATTCGGCCCACCGAGATCTCCGCCGACACGGGGTACATGGTCGGCGCGGCCGGCATCGGGGCGGCGCTGCTCCATCTGCACGCCGCGGTCGCGGGTGACCCGGCGCGCTCGGTTCTGCTGCTGCCGGACAACCCCTTCCCGGTCATCCCGGTGCCCGCGGTGATGGCCCGGCGGCCCGGCGCGTAGCGCGCGAAGCGCCGGTGACGTCCAGGTCCGTCCTTTTCATGTATATCAGGTAGGAAATATTGACTTATGGATCGCGGGCTCGTAGCGTGAAAGACATGAGCCAGGGCCTTTACCTGACCCGGCGCCCGTACGTGGACTTCGGGCGCGTCGTCGCCGCGCAGTGTCGTTGATCACCGGTCAGTCCTCTTCCTTTCGCCCGGGGCCCTGAGCGCGGCCAACGCCGCCCCCCGCCCCGCCTCCACCCCCGCGTGGCCGACGCCGCCCACGCACGCCCGATGTGCTTTCGCATGCCCGCGACCAGGTCGCGCGACCATGCCCGTCCCTCCGTGAGGACGAAATCCCCGTGATCAGAATCAGACACGCCCTGCTGCCCGTCCTGCTGGCCACCGTGCTGGCGGGCTGCGGCTCCGCCGCGGGCCAGGCCGAGCCCGGCGCTCCCGAGGCGACCGAGCTTCGCTACCAGGGCAGCGTCGGCCAAGTCACCTTCCCCGAGCTCGCCGCCGAACTCGGCTACCTCGGTGACATCAAACTCAAGTGGGTCGGCAACACCATCTCCGGTCCCCAGGACATCCAGTCCGTCGCCACCGGCCAGATCGACTTCGGCGGCGCGTTCAACGGCGCGATCGTCAAGCTCAGGGCCGCCAAGGCGCCGATCAAGGGAGTGATCGGCTACTACGGCTCCGACAAGGAGAGCTTCAGCGGCTACTACGTCGCCGAGGACAGCCCGATCAGGACCGCACGCGACCTGATCGGCAAGAAGATCGGCGTCAACACCCTCGGCGCGCACCACGAGGCCGTGATCAAGGAGTACCTCAAGCGCAACGGCCTCAGCCCCGAGGAGATCAAGCAGGTCGAGCTGGTCGTCGTCCCGCCGGTCAACACCGAGCAGGCCGTGCGGCAGGGCACGCTGGACGTGGCCACGCTCGGCGGCATTCTCAAGGACAAGGCGCTGGAGCGCGGCGGGCTGCGGCCGCTGTTCACCGACGTCGGCCTGTTCGGGCCGTTCACCGCCGGCGCCACCGTGATGCGCGAGGACTTCATCGCCCGCAACCCGCAGACCGTCAAGAAGTTCGTGGCGGGCTTCGCCAAGGCCATCGACTGGGCGCAGACCCATCCCAAGGCCGAGGTCATCGCCAAGTTCGAGCAGATCATCGCCAAGCGCGGGCGTAACGAGGACGCGAGCGCGGTGAAGTTCTGGAAGAGCACCGGCATCGCCGGCAAGGGCGGGGTCATCGCCGAGAGCGAGTTCCAGACCTGGATCGACTGGTTGCAGCGCGAGGGCGAGATCCGTCCCGGCCAGGTGAAGCTCACCGACCTCTACACCAACGACTTCAACCCCTACGCGAACGGGAGCGCCTCATGACCGCCATCCTGGACCAGGTCACCGGCTGGGAACCGGCCGCGACGCGACCCAAGATCGGCATCAGGGACGTGCGCAAGGAGTTCCCCGTACGCGACGGCGGCCCGCCGTTCGCCGCCCTGGAGGACATCTCGCTGGACGTGGGCGCCGGGGAGTTCCTGACCCTGGTCGGCCCGAGCGGCTGCGGCAAGTCCACGCTGCTGGACCTGGTCGCGGGCCTGACCGCGCCGACGTCCGGGGAGATCCTGCTGGACGGCACGCCGATCACCGGTCCCGGGCTGGACCGGGGGATCGTCTTCCAGCAGTACGCGTTGTTCCCCTGGCGCACGGCGCTGGCCAACATCGAGTTCGGCCTGGAGGCCAAGGGGGTGTCCCGCAGGGAGCGGGCCGAGCGGGCGCGGCACTACCTGGACCTGGTCGGTCTGGACGGCTTCGGCGAGCGCTACCCGCACGAGTTGTCCGGCGGCATGCGGCAGCGGGTGGCCATCGCCCGCAGCCTGGCGTTCGACCCGCAGGTGCTGCTGATGGACGAGCCGTTCGCCGCGCTGGACGCGCAGACCCGCGAGTCGCTCCAGGAGGAGCTGCTGCGCATCTGGGACAAGACCGGCAAGACCGTCATCTTCATCACGCACGGCATCGACGAGGCGGTCTACCTCGGGCAACGGGTGGCGGTGATGACCGCGCGGCCCGGCCGGATCAAGGAGATCTTCCCGGTCGACTTCGACTCCCGCGACGGCGACCTGCGCGCCAACCCGGCGTTCGGGGAGTACCGCCACCACGTGTGGACGCTGCTGCGTGAGGAAGGCGCCGAGGCCGTCGCCAGGCGTGAGGCGGTGCGCCGTCATGGCTGAGCCGCGCACGACGGGGGGCACGAACGTGGCCGTCGCCGAGGGTACCCCGCCACGCGAGGGGACCGCGGAGGAGTATCCCGGCGACGTCCACTGGTACGACCTGCCCGACGACGACGCCGCGCCGGAGGACGACGAGGAGGCGCGGCCCGCGTCGCGGTCGCGGTGGCGCCGGGGCTGGGGCGTGGCACGCGCCGGGGGATCGCGGGCGGTGCGCAACTCGCTGGCCATCGTGCTGCTGCTCGCCGTCTGGGAGACGCTGCCCCGGATCGGGGTGGTGGACCGGGTGTTCGTGCCGCCGTTCTCCGAGGACCTGGTCGCGTGGTACGACCTGCTGCTCAGCGGTCAGCTCGCCGAGCACTTCCAGGCGTCGGTGATCCGGTCGCTGTCGGGCTTCGGGCTGGCGATCGCGCTGGCCGTGCCGCTGGGCCTGGTCATCGGCTGGTACAAGCCGGTCGCCGACCTGCTCACCCCGCTGCTGGAACTCTTCCGCAACACCTCGCCGATCGCCCTGCTGCCGGTCTTCATCCTGATCCTCGGCCTGGGCGAGTCCTCGAAGGTCGCCTTCGTGCTGTACGCCTGCGCGTGGCCGATCCTGCTCAACACCGTAAGCGGCGTGAAGACCGTGGAGCCGATGCTCATCAAGTCGGCCCGGTCGATGGGCCTCGGCCCGATCACCCTGTTCCGCAAGGTCATCCTGCCCGCGGCCGTGCCGACCATCTTCACCGGCATCCGGCTGGCGGGGGCGTACTCGATCCTCGTGCTGCTGATCGCCGAGATGGTGGGCGCCAAGGCCGGGCTCGGCTACCTCATCAACGACGCCCAGGCCAGCTTCCGCATCCCCGACATGTACGCAGGGATCATCACGATCTCCGTGGTCGGTCTCTCGTTCAACCTGCTGCTGCTCCTCGTCGAGCGCCGTTTCTCCACCTGGAGGACCACCTGATGTCCCCTCGCACGCTCCACCTGAACGCCTTCCTGATGGGCGTGGGCCACCACGAGGCCGCCTGGCGCCATCCCCGCACCGACCCGGCGCTGATCACCGACGTGCGGCACTACCGGCGGCTGGCCGAGATCGCCGAGCGCGGCAGGCTGGACTCGGTGTTCTTCGCCGACGGGCTCGCCCTGCAGGGCGACGTCCGGCACAACGCGCTCGGCACGCCGGAGCCGTTGACGCTGCTCGCGGCGCTGGCGGCGGTCACCGAGCACATCGGCCTGATCGCCACCGTGTCCACCACCTACAACGAGCCGTTCCACGTGGCCAGGAAGTTCGCCTCGCTCGACCACATCAGCGGCGGCAGGGCCGGCTGGAACATCGTCACCTCCGCCGGTGAGGCCGAGGCGCACAACTTCGGCATCGAGCGCCCCGCGCACGCCGCCCGGTACCAGCGCGCCACCGAGTTCCTGGACGTGGTCACCAAGCTGTGGGACAGCTGGGAGGACGACGCCGTCCTGCGCGACCGGAACGGGGGCCGGTACGCCGACTCGGGGAAGATCCACGCGATCCGGCACGCGGGTGACCACTTCGGCGTCACCGGGCCGCTCAACATCTCCCGTTCGCCGCAGGGTCACCCGCTGCTGGTGCAGGCCGGGTCGTCGCAGGACGGCATCGAGTTCGCCGCCCGGCACGCCGAGGCCGTGTTCACCGCGCAGCAGACCCTTGAGGACGGCCAGGAGTTCTACGCCGACCTCAAGGGGCGCCTCGCCAGGTACGGCAGGCGGCCCGAGCAGGTCGTCGTCCTGCCGGGCATCTCGCCGATCATCGGTTCCACCGAGCGGGAGGCGCTGCGGCTGGAGAAGGAGCTCGAAGACCTGATCATCCCGGCCTACGGCCTGGCCCAGCTCTCCCAGATGACCGGCATCCACCTCGGCGAGGACGACCTGGACGGCCCGCTGCCGGACGTCGGCGTGGAGACCGAGGGTGCGCAGAGCCGCCGCAGGCTCGTCGTCGAGCTGGCCCGGCGGGAGGGCCTGACCGTGCGGCAACTGCTCGGCCGCCTCGCCGGCGGGCGCGGGCACCGCGTTGTGGCGGGCACGCCCGAGCAGATCGCCGACCAGATCCAGCTGTGGTTCGAGAACGGCGCCGCCGACGGCTTCAACATCATGCCGCCGATCCTCCCGGACGGGCTGGCCGACTTCGTGGACCACGTGGTGCCGGAGCTGCAGGTCAGAGGTCTGTTCCGCACCGAGTACACCGGCCGTACCCTGCGGGAGAACTACGGCCTGGACCGGCCCGCCTCCCGCTTCGCCGCGACATCCGGCGAGCGGCACGACCTGGTGGTGGCGTCATGAGCGGCCTGGTCGCGCTGATCGGCAACCCGAAGCCCGGGTCGAAGACCCGCACGGTGGCGCTGCGGGCCGCCGAGGTGGTCGGCGGGCGCGCGGGGCTGACCGAGCCGGTGGAGGTCGTGGACCTGTCGGCGCTCGGCCCGCACCTGCTGTCCCCCGTGCCGTCGCCCGGTGTGGAGGTGGCCCTGGAGCTGGTGGCCGGGGCCGAGGTGCTGCTCGTCGCCAGCCCCACCTACAAGGCCACCTACACCGGGCTGCTCAAGGCGTTCGTCGACCGGCTGCCTCCGCAGGCGCTGCGGGGGACCGTCGCGCTGCCGCTGCTGGTGATGGGCGACCCCCGGCACGCCCTGGCCGTCGAGATCCACCTGCGGCCGCTGCTGCTGGAACTCGGCGCCGTCGTGCCCACCCCAGGGCTCGCCCTGCTGGAGGCGCAGATCCCGGAGCTGGACGCGGTGCTCGCCGAGTGGGCCGACCGGGTCGCCCCCCAGGTGGCCGCCACGCGGATACGGCAGGGGGTGGAGGCATGACCGAGATGCTGCCCGGCCGGGCCGTCGACCCGGCGCGCTTCCGCCGGGTGCTGTCCGCGCACGCCGCCGGGGTCGTCATCGTCACGGGGCAGACCGACGGCATCCCGGCCGGGCTGACCGCCACGTCGTTCTCGTCGGTCAGCCTGGAGCCGCCGCTGGTGTGCTTCTACGTCGACCGGAACTCCACCACCTGGCCCAGGCTGCGGGAGGCCGACCAGTTCGCGGTGAACATCCTGGCCGGTGACCAGGCCGAGCTGGCCGCCAGGTTCGCCCGCCCGGGTGCCGACCGGTTCGGCGAACCGACCCGCTGGCGTCCCGGCCCGCTCGGCACCCCGCTGCTCGGCGACACCGCCGCCCATGTGCTGTGCACCCCGCACAGCAGCCTCGACATCGGGGACCACATCCTGGTCGTCGGGCTGGTCACCGACGCCTTCGTGTACTCCCTCGACCATCCGCTGCTGTACCACCGAGGACGTTTCGGGAGGTTCACCCCGCACGGCTGACAGGACTCGCCTACACGTATGTATAGTGTGCTGTACATGCGAGTAGGAACCTGCACAGTTGAGGAGTCGGTATGGCGGTGGGCTCGTCCCGTGACCGGGCGGCTGAGGACCTTACGGCCCGTGCCCGGATCAGAGACGCGGCCCTCCGCCTGTTCGCCGACCGCGGCATCGACGGGGCGAGCATCCGGGACATCGCCGCGGAGGCGGGGGTGTCCTCGGGTCTCGTCCGGCACCACTTCGGCTCCAAGGAGGCGCTGCGCGACGCGTGCGACTCCTACGCGATGAACCGGCTCAACCACCTGCGGGACGAGATGTTCCCCGGAGGCCACCTCAACGCGGGGTTGATGGTCGAGGTCCATCCGGAGGCGCTGCTCCTGCAGCGCTATCTCTCCCGATCGATGGTCGACGGATCGGACGCCGCGTCGGCGATGTTCGACGAGATGGTCCTGCTGGGCGAGCGATGGCTCGACCAGCAGGACATCACGGTGAGCGACCCGCGGGCGTACGTCGCGGTGCTGGTCGCGATGCAGTCGGGCCTGTACGTGATGCACGAACAGCTGTCCCGCGCCCTCGGGGCCGACGTCCTCGGCGCCGAGGGGCATCTGCGCATGTCCCGGGGGCTCGTGGAGTTCTACTCGCACGCATTGCTCAGCCCGGAGGTCGCGGGCGAGCTGCTCGCCGCGCTGGAGCGTGTCCAGCGCGGTTCCCCCACAGGCGGCGCGCGGCACACCGCGCGCCCGAAGGAGAACGGCGATGACCGAGGCGATTCACGCTGAGGGATTGGTCAAGACGTTCGGGCGTACCCGCGCCCTGGACGGGCTGAACCTGTCGGTGCGCACCGGCGAGGTGCACGGCTTCCTCGGGCCGAACGGCGCCGGGAAGACCACCACGATCCGCATCCTGCTCGGCCTGATGCGGCCGGACACCGGACAGACGCGACTGCTCGGCGGCGACCCCTGGGCCGACGCCACCGAGCTGCACCGCAGGCTGGCGTACGTGCCCGGCGACGTGACGCTGTGGCCGAGCCTGTCCGGCGGCGAGGTGATCGACCTGCTCGGCAGGCTACGCGGCGGGCTGGACAGGAAGCGCCGCGACGAACTACTCGAACGCTTCGATCTGGACCCCCGCAAGAAGGGCCGCGCGTACTCCAAGGGAAACCGGCAGAAGGTCGCCCTGGTCGCCGCGCTGGCCTCCGACGTCGAGCTGCTGCTGCTCGACGAGCCGACCTCCGGCCTGGACCCCCTGATGGAAGAGGTGTTCCGCGAGGTCGTGCGGGAGGAGCTGCGCCGCGGCGACCGCACCGTGCTGCTGTCCAGCCACATCCTGTCCGAGGTCGAGGCGCTGTGCCACCGCGTCACCATCGTCCGCGAGGGCCGCGACGTCGAGACCGGCACCCTGGACGAACTGCGCCACCTCACCCGCACCTCCATCGACGCCGAGCTGGCCGCCCCCGTGAACGGCCTCGCCGAGCTGCCGGGCGTGCACGACCTGCGCACCGACAACGGCCACGTGCGCTTCGACGTCGACAACGACGCGCTGGACCCGGTGCTGCGCCACCTCACCTCGGCGGGCGTGCGCAGCCTGGTGAGCAGGCCGCCGACGCTGGAGCAGCTGTTCCTGCGCCACTACGTGCGTGAGGGCGCCGCGCCGCGCCAGCCGGAGACGTCCCGATGAGCACGTTCGCGGGCACCGCCAAGCTGATCCGCCTCGTCCTGCGGCGCGACCGCCTGCTGCTGCCGGTGTGGGTGCTCATCACAGGGCTCATCCCGGCCTCGTACGTAGTGTCGATCAACCAGCTCTTCCCCACCGCCGCGGGACGCCAGGGGTACGCCGACGCCAGCACCGGCAATGTCGGCTTCATCGCGCTGTACGGCCCCCTGTCCGGGTCGGGTGTCGGAGAGCTGGTCGCGTGGCGCGCGGGCTTCATCCCCGTCATGATCGGCCTGTTCAGCGTCCTCACCGTCATCCGGCACACCAGGACCGACGAGGAGACCGGCCGCCGGGAGCTGCTCGGCGCGACGGTGGTCGGACGGCACGCGGGCCTCGCGGCGGCGGTGCTCACCACGCTCGCCGCCAACGCGGTGATCGGCCTGGTGCTGGCGGTCAACATGCTCGGCCAGGGTCTGGCCCCGACCGGTTCCTGGCTGTTCGGCCTGGAGTTCGCGGTGAGCGGCTGGGTGTTCACCGGGATCGGCGCGATCGCGGCGCAGCTCACCGAGAACGCGGGCGGCGCGCGGGCGATCGCGGTCTCCGTCCTCGGTGTGGCCTACGCGCTCCGGATGGCCGGTGACGTCAGCGCGCTGTCCGGCGGGCCGCTGTCCTGGCTCCCCTGGCTGTCACCCATCGGCTGGGCCCAGAAGATCGCTCCGTACAGCGCCGACGCGTGGGGGCCGGCCGTGCTCACCGTCGTGGCCGCCGCGCTGCTGGTCGTGGTGGCCGTCGCGCTCTCGGCGCGGCGCGACGTCGGCTCGGGCCTGCTGCCGTCCCGGCTCGGCCCGGTGTACGCGGCGCCGGGGCTGCGCTCGCCGCTGGCCCTCTCCTGGCGGCTGCACCGCGGGCTGCTGGCCGGGTGGGTCGTGACGTTCGCCCTGCTCGGCGTGCTGTTCGGCGGGCTCGCCGACAGTGTCGGGGACCTGGTGCGCGACAGTCGCGAGATGGCGGACGTCTTCGCCAGGATCGGCGGGGCCGGCGCGCTCGTGGACAGCTACTTCGCCGCCATGATGGGCCTGTTCGGGCTGATCGGCGCGGCGTACGGCATCCAGGCCTGCCTGCGGCTGCGCGCCGAGGAAGGCGCCGGACGGGCCGAGCCGCTGCTCGGCACCGCGGTGGGACGGCTGCGCTGGGCCGCCAGTCACCTGGTCTTCGCCACGCTCGGCCCCGCCGTGGCGCTGGTCGCCGCCGGGCTGGCCGTCGGGGCGACCTACGGGGCGATCATCGGCGACGTCGGCGGCGAGATGCCCCGGGTCCTCGTGGCCGCGCTCGTGCAGCTGCCCGCGGTCTGGGTGCTGACCGCCGTGCCGGTGGTGCTGTTCGGCCTGCTGCCCCGCGTGGCGGCGGTCAGCTGGGGCGCGCTGGTGGTGTGCCTGCTGATCAGCCTGGTCGGCGGCGCGCTCGGGGTGAGCCAGTGGGTGCTGGACATCTCGCCGTTCACCCATCTGCCCCACCTGCCCGGCGGTGACGTGACCGCGGCCCCGCTGGTGGTCCTGGTGGCGCTGGCGGCCGTACTCGGGCTCGCCGGCCTGGCGGCGCTGCGTCGCCGGGACATGCCCGCGACCTGACCCGATACCCGGCCGGGCCCGGCCGCCGCGTCCCGGCGGCCGGGCCCTCGGCTATACATGGAGTGTATAGTCGCGGGTATGTCGATCGGACAGACGTTCCTCGGCCTGCTGGAGTCGGGACCCCGGCACGGATACGACCTCAAGCGCGCCTACGACGACCGGTTCGGCCACGCCAGGCCGCTCGCGTACGGCCAGGTCTACGCCACGCTGTCGCGGCTGCTCAAGGACGGCCTGGTCGAGCTGGACGGGGTCGAGCCGGGCGGCGGGCCCGAGCGCAAGCGGTACGCGGTCACCTCGGCGGGGGTGACGGACGTGGCACGGTGGCTGGCGAGCCCGGAGAGACCGGAGCCCTACCTCCAGAGCACCCTGTACACCAAGGTGGTGCTCGCCGTGCTGACCGGGCGGCCCGCGGCCGAGCTGCTCGACGTGCAGCGCGCCGAGCACCTGCGGCTGATGCGCGAGCTCACCCGGCGCAAGACCACCGGCGACCTCGCCGAGCAGCTCATCTGCGACCACGCGCTGTTCCACCTGGAGGCCGACCTGCGCTGGCTGGAGCTGACGGCCGCCCGGCTGGACGACCTGGCGAAAGAGGTGCGGCCGTGACGCCGCCGCTGCTGGCCGCCGAGGGCCTGCGCAAGTCGTACGGCCGGACGGTCGCGCTGGACGGCGTCTCGCTGGCCGTGGCCGCCGGTGAGGTGGTGGCGGTCATGGGGCCGTCCGGGGCGGGCAAGTCGACCCTGCTGCACTGCCTGGCCGGGATCACCCGCCCGGACGCGGGCCGCGTGCGCTACCAGGGCCGCGAGATGGGGACGATGTCCGACGCCGAGCGCACGGTGCTGCGCCGCACGCGGTTCGGCTTCGTCTTCCAGTTCGGCCAGCTGGTGCCCGAGCTCACCTGCCTGGAGAACGTCGCGCTGCCGCTGCGCATGGAGAAGGTCCGCCGCCACGAGGCCGAGCGCAGGGCCACCGAGTGGCTGGACCGCCTGGAGGTCACCGGCGTGTCCGGCAAGCGCCCCGGCGAGGTCTCCGGCGGCCAGGCCCAGCGCGTCGCCGTCGCCCGCGCCCTCGTCACCGCCCCCCAGGTGATCTTCGCCGACGAGCCCACCGGCGCCCTCGACTCCCTGGGCGGCGAACGCGTGATGCGCCTGCTGACCGGCGCGGCCCGCGACACGGGGGCCGCCGTCGTCCTGGTCACCCACGAACCCCGCGTCGCCGGTTACTCCGACCGCGAGATCGTCGTCCGCGACGGCCGCACCCCGTCCCCCGCGAAAGGGACATCGTCCGCCGAACACCTCATAGCCCCGCAGAGTGCCTGACAGTGATGACCCGGTTGCGCTGAATCATTCCCCCCGGAGACCGGCCGGCGGGATACTGGACACATCCCACTGGTTCATCGGCCCCAGGTGAGGCGATATGCACGTGCTCGTCACCGTGGACGCCTCCGCCGACGACCTCCGCGACCTCCACTCCTGGCTGACCGACGAGCCCGACCTGCGCGGCCGCGTCACCCCCCACGAGAGCCCGCCGCCCCCCGGCGCCCTCGGCCCCGTCCTGGACGGCCTCCACATCGCCCTCGGCTCCGGCGGCGTCGCCGCCACCCTGGCCGGCGTCGTCATCGCCTGGCTGAAGACCCGCCCCGCCGAGATCACCGTGCGCCTGAGACGCGGTGACGACGAGTTCGAGGTCACCGCCTCCGGAGTCCGCTCCCTGGACCCCGCCGCGGTCGCCGACCTCGCCGAACGCATCAGACGCAGCGGTGAGAAGTCCCTGTCCCCGGACCAGGACACGGGCTGAGGGCGGCGGCCGGCGGTGGTGAGCGGACCGGACCTTCTGCTCGGGGCGCCGGGTACGCGGGTGCTGCTGGTGGGCACGTCCTCCCACGCGCCCGGCTCGCGGCTGCCCGCGGTGGGGGCCGTGGCCGCCTCGGTCGCCGATCTCGGGCAGGCTCTGGTGGAGCGGGCGGGGCTGGATCCGGCGGGGCTGACCACGCTGGTCGACCCGGCGGGCCCGCAGGAGTTCGGCACGGCCCTGGTGGACGCGGCGCGCGAGGCGACCGGCGTGCTGGTCCTGTACTTCGCGGGGCACGGGCTGGTGAGCGCCGGGAACGAACTGCACCTGGCCACCGTGGCGACGGACGACCTGACCCGAGGGATCCCGGCCCACCAGGCGCTGCCGTACGCCACCGTGCGGGACGTCCTCGCCGGTTCCCGCGCCCGGCTGGTGGTGGTCGTGCTCGACTGCTGCTTCTCCGGCCGGGCACGGGCCGTCCCGCGCGGCGGCGTGGACGACGCCTTCGCGACCGTGCCGCGGGGCATGTACCTGCTGAGCGCCACCGGCGGAGACGAGGCCGCCTGGGCGCCGGACGGGGAACGGCACACGGCGTTCACCGGGGCTCTGATCGGCCTGCTGACCGAAGGCGACCCGACCGGCCCGCCGCGGTTCACCCTGGACGACTTGTACCGCTCGCTGTCCCGGCGGCTCGCCGAGCGAGGGCTGCCCCGGCCGCGCCGCCAGGCGTCGGACGCTGGCGGGCCCGAGGTGGTGGCGCCGAACCCCGCCTACACGCCGCCGTCGGCCTCCCCGGCCGAGCCGGAGGGGGACTTCAGCCCGTACCGGGGGCTGGCGGCGTTCGGCGAGGAGGACGCGCGGTACTACTTCGGGCGGGACGAGCTGACCGCCACCCTCACCGGACGGGTCGCCGCCCAGCGGCACGTGCCGGGCCCGCTGGTCGTGGCCGGGCCCTCGGGGGCGGGCAAGTCGTCGCTGTTGCGGGCGGGGCTGCTGCCGTGGCTGCACGGCCAGGACATCGACTGCGGCGTCCTGCTGCCGGGCGGGGATCCGGTGCGGCGCCTCGCGGCGACCTTCGGCGGGGACACCGACGAGCTGACGGAGGACCCGGCGTCGTTCCGCGCGCTGCTGGCGCGCCCGCCGCAGCGGTCCCGCCCGGTCATCGTGATCGACCAGTTCGAGGAGGTGTTCATCGCCTGCCGCGACGAGACCCGGCGCCGGGCCTTCGTGGCGGCGCTGCACGCGGCGTGCGCGGAGCCGGTGTCCGAGGCCCCCGCGGTCGTCGTCATCGGGGTGCGGGCGGACTTCTTCGGGCATTGCACCGGCCACCCCGAGCTGCTCGACGCGCTCGCGCGTCCCGTCGTCGTCGGCCCCATGACGGGCGAGAACCTGCGCGCGGTCATCGAGGGCCCCGCCGCGCTCGGCGGGCTCACCCTCCAGGACGGCCTGGCCGACCTGCTGATGGACGAGCTCGGCGCGGGCCCGGGAAACGGCACGGTGAGCACGCTGCCGCTGCTGTCACACGCACTGCTCACCACGTGGCAGCACCGCGAGGGCCGCACGCTGACCCTGGCCGGCTACCGCGCGACCGGCGGCATCCGGCGGTCCCTCGCCAACACCGCCGACACCACGCTGGAGGCCCTCGACCCCGCGGGCAGGCGGATCGCGCGGTCGCTGTTCCCCCGCCTGGTGCGGCTCGGCGAGGGCATGGAGGACACCCGCCGCCGGGTCCCGCGCGCGGACCTGCTCCCCGCTCCGGACGACCCGGACCACCACGAGGCCAGGGAGGTCCTGGACCGCTTCGTCCGGGCCCGGCTGATCACCGTGGACGAGCACGAGGTCGAGATCGCCCACGAGGCGCTGATCCGGGCCTGGCCCCGGCTGCGCGGCTGGATCGACGAGGACCGGGCCGGTCTCACCGTACGGCAGCAACTCGCCGAGGACGCCGACGCCTGGGCACGGCACGGACAGGACCCCTCCTACCTCTACCGCGACACGCGTCTCGCCGTGGCGCAGGGCGCCGCGCTCGGCGGGCCGGTCGCGCCGGTCGCGCGACGGTTCCTCGACGCGGGCACCGAGCGCGACCGGCAGGAACGGGCCGCGGTCCGCCGGCGGAGCCGTGTCCGGACGATCACCACCGCCGTGCTCGCCGTGCTGCTGCTGGCGTCGCTGGCCGGGGGCGGGGTCGCGTTCACCCAGTGGCGCGCCGCCGACGAGCAGCGGCATGCCGCCGACGAGCAGCGGCGCGGCGCGACGGCGCTGGCCCTGCTGGCCAGGGCCGACGCCATCAGGCGCACCCATCCCGCGACCGCGCTGCGGCTGGAGATCGCCGCGCACCGCATCCGGCCCGGCAGGGAGACGCTCGCCGCGCTGCGCGCCTCCGTCGCGGGCAGCCGGGCCCTCGGGACCATCGACACCTTCCCCGGCGGTGCCGGTTCACGGATCCGGGCGCCGGGCGGCCCGGAGTTCCCGGTCGTGTCGGCGGCGCTCGCCCCGGACGGCCACCTCGCCGCGGTGGCCCTGGAATCCTCGACCATCCTGTGGGACGTGCGCGATCCCGGCCGGCCGCGCCAGGCGGGCACCCTGCCGTCCGGCGGGACCCTGGCGTTCGGCCCGGCCGGGCTGCTGGCCGTCGGCACCGCGACCGAGGTCACGCTGTGGGACGTCGCCGATCCGGGTCGTCCGCGGCGCACCGGTCGACTCGCGCACGCGGGCCGGGCGCCGGCGCTGGCGTTCCGCGCGGACGGACGGCTGCTGGCGGTGGCCGACACGCCGATGGCCGTCGCGCTGGTGGCGGTCGGCCCGGCGGGGAAGCTGCGGTCGGCCGGAAGGCTCGTGGCGACCAACGGCATCATCCTGAACCCCGTGTCGCTGGCCTTCCGGCCGGACGGCCGGATCCTCGCCGTGGGCGTCGCCCAGCTCCGCACCGCCGTCGGCCTGAGCGGCGGCGAGACGGCGTCCCTGTGGGAGGTGGGCGATCCCGCCCGGCCCCGCCGTGTGGCGCGGCTGGACGCCGTGACCGGCGCGTACGAGACCGGCACGCGCTCGATGGCGTTCAGCGCCGACGGCCGGCTGCTCGCGTTGTCGGGGAGCCTGCCGCTCCTGTGGGACGTCTCCGACCCCGCGCGGCCGAGGCGGGTGCCGGAGCCGCCCGGTGTCGGCACGCGGGGAAACGTGTTCGTGGCGTTCAGCCCGGCCGGCCCGGTCCTGGTCACCCGCCACTCGCTGAACGCCTTCGTACTGTGGGACCTCCGCCGGCCCGGCGCCCCCGTGCGCTCGGCGCCGCTGACCGGCCACGAGGACGTGGTCCTCGGGGCGCGGTTCGACCGTTCCGGCGGGCTCCTGCTCACCTTTGGGGCCCGCAGCGTACGGCTGTGGTCGGCGGCGGCGCCGCCGCGCCCGGTCCTGCTGGACAAGGCGGGCGAGTCGTATCCGCGTTCGGTGTCCTTCAGCCCGGACGGCGCCGCTCTGCTCGACGGGGGCGACTTCAACCTCTGGAGCGTGGACCACCGGGGCGGTCTGCGCCGGACACCCATGGTGACCGGCGATCCGGACAACCCCGATGACTACTCCTCGGTGGCGTTCAGCCCTTCCACTCCGGGAGTCGCCGCCGGCGCGGACGGGGGGAGGTCCAGGTCCGGTGCGCGGATCTGGGATCTGCGACGGCCCGGGCGACCGCACGCGGTTCCGCTTCCCGGTGGGCACGACGTGGCCTCCCTCGCGTACGCCCCCGGCGGCGCCGTGCTCGCCGGCGTCGACGTGGACGCCCTGACCCTCTGGGACACCACCGATCCCCTCCGGCCGAAGGTCGTGCGCAGGCTGCCGTTGGCCGGTCACAGCGGAGGAGAGACGCTGGCCTTCAGCCCGGACGGGCGGTTCCTGGCCGTGAGCCGGTCCACCTCCGGGTCCGACCGCGACAGGGTGAGCGTCTGGGACACCCGCGACTTCAGCCGTCCCGTCGTCACCCTGGACAGCGAGGCCTACGTCGAGACGCTCGCGTTCAGCCCCAGCGGTCGGCTGCTGGTGAGCGGCGGCGGCGACACCTTCGTGGTCTGGGACGTCACCGACATCGCCGCGCCCCGCCGCACGGCGAGCGTCACCGGCAACAACAGGATCGTCACCGCCGCCTTCGGCCGCGACGACCACCTGCTGGCCACCGGCGGGGAGCACGACCCGGTCAAGCTGTGGGACGTCACCGACCCCGCGCGACCACGGCTCGCCGCGACGCTCGGCGACCACGACGGCTTCGTCGAGGCCGTGGCCTTCAGCCCCGACGGCCGCAGGCTCGTCTCCGGCGGCACCGGTCCCGAGCTGGAGCTGTGGGACCTGACGGACTTCATCGCCAGGACCGCCCGTCCCCTGGAGACGGCCTGCGCCATGAGCGGGCGGGGCCTGACCGAGGCCGAATGGGCCGACCACGTGCGGACCGCGCCCTACCAGGCCACCTGCTAGCCCGTCCGCGCCGCGAGCGCGCCGAGGGCGGGTGTCCCGCCGAGCAGCGGGAGCAGGGCGGGGTTGTCGATGTCGGCGGCGAGCAGGCGGGCGGCGGCGAGGGCCGTGCGGTCGCCGAGGTGGTGGCGGTGCAGGTGGGCGCGGACCACGAACTCGCGCATGTCGCAGCGGGCGGCCAGGGACGCCAGGCGCGCGACGAGCGGGGCCGCCTGGGCGGTGTCGCCGCGGGCCAGGGCGGCGGCGGCCATGGCATCCATCACGTAGGCGTGCAGCCACTGGTAGAGGTCGGTCACCCGGCGGCAGCGGCGGTCCGCCTCGGCGAACCACATGACGGCGGCGGTGTGGTCGCCCCGGCGGGCGGAGAGCAGGGCGAGGCCGCGGGCGGCCATGCCCTCCCAGCACGGGTCTTCCACCTGGCACGCCAGCGCCCAGGCCCGTTCCAGCCCTTCGGACGCGAGGACGGTGTCACCGGCCCGCAGGTCGAGCTCGGCGCGCAGGGTCTGCGGGAACGGCAGGAACGCCATCCAGCGTTCCCGGTGCACCAGGTCGAGCGCCTGCGTCAGGGCGGCGGCGGACTGGCTGTGCTCGCCGCGCAGCAGGTGGGTGCGGGCCAGTATGGTCAGCGACCACGCCTGCTGCCGGTTGTCGGCGCAGCGGCCGGCCCGCTCGGCGGACTCGCCGAGGTGGCGCAGGCCGGCCGGGTAGTCGGCGCGGTCCACGGCGCGCAGGCCCCGCAGCGCGAGGACGGCCGCCAGTTCCTCGTCGGTCTCGGCAAGCGCGTGGGCCTTGGCGAGCCAGGTGTCGGCGGTCCGCCCCCGGCCGGCGAGCACCTCGACGTACCCGAGCTGGCGGTGCGCCGTCACGGCGGTGGCGCGGTCGCCCGCCCGGGTGGCGACGGCGATCGCCTCGTGCAGGACCACGGCGCCCTCCTCGTCCCGGCCTCGGGACGCGTGGACAAGGGCGCCGCCGAGGGCGGCCAGCGCGCGGCCGTGCAGGGTGGCCTCGCCGCAGCGGGCCGCCTCCGACACCGCGCGGCGCAGGCATTGCAGGCCGGCGTCCACGGCACCGGCGACGATGGCGGCCCGTCCCGCGTCGAGCTGGCTGGCCGCCGCGCCCCGCCCGCTCAGCGGCGGCGCCGTGGGGGACCCCCGGTCCACGGCCGCCGCCTCCCGCAGCGCCGCCGAGGCCCGCATGCCGAGCTCCCGGCGCAGGGTGTCCTCGCAGACCGCCACCTGCCGCAGCGCGGCGGTCCGGTCGCCCGCCGCCGCCAGGCCGCGGACCAGCAGCTCGTGGTTGCCTTCCTCCAGCGGGTTGCGGGCGACCGCGCGCGTGGCGTACGCGATCGCCTCGCGCGGGCGCCCGGCGGCGAGCAGGGCGACCGCCGCCTGGCGCAGCCGCGCCTCCACCATGGCCGAGACGTGGTGCCGTTCCACCAGCAGCCACGACTCGAACTGCGGGCAGGCCGCCAGCCGCAGCCCTTCGAGCAGCTCCCCTTCGACGTCCAGCAGCGGGGCGGGGTCGGTGTCCCCGTTCGCGAGCACGTGGACGTCGACCGTCACCTCCGCGCCGAGCTCCGTCGCGACGGGGTCGCCGCCGAGCGTGCCGGGCAGGGCGAGCGCGCGGCGCAGCTCGGCGAGCGTCCACCGCAGCGCTCCGAGCGGGTCGTCGGCGTCGCAGAAGAACAGCTCCGCGAGGCGTTCGCGGGCCGGTGGACGCTCGGCCAGCAGCAGGTAGCCGAGCAGGGCCCACGCCTTGCGGCCGCGTGGCGGCCTGACCGGCCGGCCGTCCCGCTCGACGGCCGGCGGCCCGAGCAGCCTTATCGTCAGCATGAGCCCACCCCGTACCCAGCATCCAGGTCCCGGCGCGCCGCCGCTAGACCTTGGTCGCGACGGCGATCTGGTACTCCCACTCGTTGACCAGCGTTCCGTCCGCGGCGAGGTTCGACCCGGCGGCGAGGGCGATCAGGTCGTCGCGGAAGGCCCGCCGTTCCGCCTCGCCGAGCCGTTCGGCGGCCTTCAGGGTCGGGCCGTAGTAGGTGAGGAAGAAGTCGGCGAAGTGCTCGGCCGACAGGAACCTCTGGGTCACCGTCGCGGTGGTGACCGTCAGGCCGGTGACACCGTCACCGAGCAGTTCGCGGACGGTGTCCTCGGTGCCCCACCGCGTCGGCGGCAGCGCGCCCGCGGGCGGCGGGGCGTGGCGGCCCGCGGTGGCGAGGATCCCGCCGACGAAGCCCTGCGGCGTCCAGCTCACCAGGCCGACGCGGCCCCCCGGCCTGCACACGCGCACCAGCTCCCCCGCCGCCCGCCGGTGGTCGGCGGTGAACATGACCCCGATCGCGGAGAGCACGTAGTCGAAGCTCCCGTCCCCGAAAGGAAGCTGTTCCGCGTCCGCCACCCGGAACACGACGGGAAGGTCTTCGCTCCCGGCGCGGCTCCGGGCCCGGTCCAGCAGCGCGGGTACGTAGTCGATGCCGGTGACGGCGCAGAAGCGGCGCGCCGCGGCGAGCGCGACGTGGCCGGTGCCGGTCGCCACGTCGAGGACGGCCGACCCGGGCCGCAGGCCCACCGCGTCGCACAGCACGTCCGCCAGCGGGACGGTGACCCAGGCGATCCTGGCGTAGTCCCCGCTGGCCCACGTCTTCTGCTGCCGTGCCTTGAGGTCTTCGAGGTCGATGATGGAGCTCATGGAACATTCCCTCCGGTTGCCAGTGCGCCGTACCCCGGCCCCCGTGGCGAGGGGCGTGCGGCGGAACCCGCGC
Source organism: Sphaerisporangium aureirubrum (assembly GCF_042658925.1). NCBI lineage: Bacteria > Bacillati > Actinomycetota > Actinomycetes > Streptosporangiales > Streptosporangiaceae > Sphaerisporangium > Sphaerisporangium aureirubrum. The sequence continues at coordinate 81,953 of NZ_JBHSRF010000013.1, read as the reverse complement.
ACGCCCTACGGGGTATGTACGCGGAACTCTGCGGCACCGCCGTGTGAGCCGGCGTGTGACGGCGCCGTGGCGGTCCAGGCGGGACAGCGATCAGGTGGCGAAGGTGCTCAGGGCGGTGGCGAGGCGGGCGAGGTCGAAGCCCTCCAGGTGGGTGAAGATGTGGCGGCGGACGCTGGCCAGGTGGGTGGGCCACGCCTCTCGCAGGCGGGTGAGGCCGGCGTCGGTGAGGGCGGCGTTCCAGCCTCGGGCGTCCTCGGCGCACTTGGTGCGCTTGACCAGGCCCCGCTCCTCCAGCCGGGTGACGAGGCGGGTCATGCCGCTCAGGGAGACGTCGTTGGCGGCGGCGAGCTCGCTCATGCGCAGCATGTTCCGAGGGGCCTCGGACAGGTGCATCAGGGTCGTGTACTCGGCGAGGGTGATGCGCTGCTCGCGGACGAGGTCGGTGTCGAGGGCCCGGGGGAGGGCGAACATCACCTGGCGCAGCGAACGGAGCAGCGCTTCTTCGTCGGGGGTCAGTGGAAGTAATGCCTGTTCGGTGCCGGTGGCCATGAGCTCACTCTAGTTGCTTGACGGTGCAAGTGTCTGTATGTTGCTTGACGAAGCAAGTATTTTCTAGCGAAAGAAGCACCCACCGATGACCAGGATCGGGATCATTCTTGGCAGCACCCGCCCCGGGCGTAACGGAGAGGCCGTCGCCCGCTGGGTGTACGACATCGCCCGGCAGCGCACCGACGCGGAGTTCGAGCTGATCGACCTGCTCGACTACAAGCTGCCGCACCTCGACGAGGCGTACCCGCCGGCGATGGGCCAGTACAGCCAGCCGCACACCCTGGAGTGGGCCGCCAAGATCGACTCGTTCGACGGTTTCGTGATGGTCACCCCCGAGTACAACCACTCCACCTCCGGCGCGCTGAAGAACGCCATCGACTTCCTGTTCCGCGAGTGGAACAACAAGGCCGTCGGCTTCGTCAGCTACGGCTCCGTCGGCGGCGCCCGCGCCGTCGAGCACCTGCGCCTGATCGTCGGCGAGCTGATGATGGCCGACGTGCGCGCCCAGGTGGCCCTCTCGATGTTCACCGACTTCGAGAACTTCAGCGTCTTCAAGCCCGCCGAACATCAGGCCCAGGCCCTCGGCGGCACCCTGGACCAGGTCGTCGCCTGGAGCAGGGCCCTCGCCCCGCTCCGCGCCGCCTGAAAAGCCCCCCAGGCCCGCCGATGTCCGGCAGGCGGACGCCGGCGGGCCCGGGGACCAGGCGGTCAGCTGGTCAGGGTGAAGGGGGCGGTCGCGCGGAGGGTGCCGTTGACCATGATCTCCAGTAGGCGGGGACCCGGGGGTTCGGTGCGGGTGGTCACGGGCTTGAACGAGTGGGACTTGGTGAGGGTGAAGGTCTGGCCGGGGGTGGTGGCGGTGCGTTCGGCGAGGTGGAAGACGCGGCGGGAGCCTTCGCGGCGGACGGCGTAGCGCAGGACCAGGGGGCCTTCCGCGCCCGCGGCGACGGTGGCCGTGAAGCGGAGGTGGCCGCCCACGGCGACCTGGTCGGCGGACAGGGTCAGGGCCCGCACCGAGCCCTGGCCGGGGGTGGCGCCGACGAGGGTGAGGGCGCCCGCGTGGCCGGCGCGCAGCAGGCCGCGGACGGCGTGGCGCAGGACGGCCTCCACGTGGGAGCCGCCCTCGGCGCGCCAGCGGGCCAGCGTGCGCACGGCCAGGTCGGGGTGGTCCTTGGTGATGTCGTTGACGTGGTTGGCCACGGACCTGCGGACGTACTCGCTGGGGTCGTCGCGCAGGTGGTCCAGGATGGGCAGGGTGGTGCCGTGCTCCATGAGCCACCGCACCCGGGCACCCCAGGGCAGCCGGGGGCGCGAGCCCTCCGAGGCCAGCCGCCGCAGGTGCTCGTCGGCGGAGTCGGCGAAGCCGCGCATCACGCGTAGCGCGTCGTCGCGGTGGAGGTCCAGGTAGGGGCGGACGGCGAACTCGCCGGTGGCGTACGGCGTGAGCGTGGCCAGCGTGCGCATGCCCTCGTCGAGATGGCCGAGCCCGTGCACGGCGACGTACTCGGTGGCGGGCCAGCCGCTCCACATGTCCAGCCGGGCGAGCGTCGTGCTCTCCCGCACGATCGCCGCGGCCTCGGGGAAGCTCGCCGGCAGGGTGGCGCCGAGCGCGCCGGCGACATGGCGCACGCGATCTTTGAGCTCCAGCCCGTCAAGCCCGGCCCCGGCCGTGCGGACGAAGCGGTCGCGCGGGAACGCCGCCCAGGCCGCGGCCAGGCCGTCGGCGAGGACTCCCACCGACGTGGGGTTGATCAGCTCTTTGAGGGGTTGCGCCATAAGACCACAGCGTCGCAGGCCGCACCGACAATTCCGCCGGACGCCGTCCGGCGCCGCTCGGGGCTCAGCGGGACGGGGCGCCGTTCGCCGGGGTGGCGCGCAGCAGGGACAGCACGGCGCGCTCGACCGGGCCGTGCGTGGCCAGCCGTCCGTCGCCGTTCTCCTCGCCGAGCCTGGTGAGCGCGCGGTCGATGGTGCGGCCCCGCTCGTACGCCGCAACGACGCGCGGGTCGACATAGGAGGCCCTGGCCACCGCGGGGGTGTTGCCCAGGTACTCGGCGACCTCGCGCATCACCCGGGTCACCGCGCGGGTGCGGCCCCGGGGGGACCGCGCGCGGACCGAGACGGCGAGCCCGACGGCGGCCAGCACCGTGGCGTGCCAGGTGCGGAAGTCCTTGGCGGTCGCCTCGAAGTCCAGCGTCTCGCGCAGGTACTCGTTGATGTCCTCGCTGCGCACGTCGACCCACTCGCCGTCCCTCTTGTAGCGCAGCAGCTCCTCCTGGTCCCCCTCGCGGTGCAGCGCGGTGACGACCTTGCACACGTCCGGGTCGGTGATCTCCACCTCGCGCGGCTTGCCGCCCTTGGCCGGATACGAGCACCGCACCCGGCCGCGCGAGCAGACGACGTGGTCCCTGCGCAGGGTGGCGAGCCCGAACGAGTCGTACGACTCCCCGCCAACCCGGAAGAACCCGCTGTCGAGCATGCGGGCGGCCGTCGCGAGCACCCGTTCGCGGGTCAGTCCCCGCAGGCTCAGATGGCCGGCCACCCGTTCCCGGAACCGCGGCAGCCGCTCGGCCATCCGCGCCACCCGGTCGAACTTGAGCATGTCCTGCTCGGCGCGCCACACGTCGTGGTAGCGGTACTGCCGCCGCCCCGCCGCGTCCGTCCCCACGGCCTGGATGTGGCCGTCGGCCGACCGGCAGATCCACACGTCCGTCCACGCGGGCGGCAGCACCAGCGCCTTGATCCTCGCCAGCGTCGCCCGGTCCCGCACCGGCCGTCCGTCCGCGTAGTGGTAGCGGAACCCCCGCCCCCTGCGCCGCCGGACGATCCCGGGCTCGGCGGGGTTGCTGTGCCGTAGCTCGCTCACCCGCCCCTTCTACCCACGAACCGGGCGGCCCATCAGAGCGGTGCCGACTGCCCTGATCATGACGGGGGCGGCCGGGTAGGGGGCGGAGGAGACAAGTACCGACGGGGAGTGTGCGATGCATCTGAACTCGGCAGGACGGACCGCGCTGGTCACCGGATCCACCCAGGGCATCGGGGCGGCGATCGCCGCGGGCCTGGCCCGCTCGGGCGCCCGGGTCGGGGTCAACGGCCGCGGCGCGGCGGGCGTCGAGGAGGCCGTCGCGCGCCTCGCGGAGCAGGTCCCGGACGCCGACTTCGTGCCCGTCGTGGCGGACCTCGCCACCGAGGAGGGCGCCGCGCGGGCGGTGGAACGGCTGCCGGAGGTGGACATCCTGGTCAACAACCTGGGGGTCTTCGAGGCCCGGCCCGCGCTGGAGATCACCGACGACGAGTGGCGGCGCTACTTCGAGGTCAACGTGCTGTCCGCGGTCCGCCTCACCCGCGCCTACCTGCCCGGGATGATCGAGCGCGGCTGGGGGCGCGTGCAGTACATCGCCAGCGACTCGTCGGTGGCGACCCCCATCGAGATGATCCACTACGGCATGTCCAAGACGGCCCTGCTCGCGGTCAGCAGGGGCTTCGCCAAGCAGGCCGCCGGCACCGGGGTCACCGTCAACGCCGTGCTGGCCGGCCCCACCCACACCGGCGGCGTCGAGACGTACGTGTACGAACTGGTCGACCGGAACCTGCCCTGGGACGAGGCACAGCGCGTCTTCATGCGCGAACACCGCCCGAACTCCCTGCTGCAACGCTTCATCGAACCCGAGGAGATCGCCAACATGGTCGTCTACCTGAGCTCCGCCCAGGCCTCTGCCACCACAGGCGGAGCCCTGCGCGTCGACGGCGGCTACGTCGACGCCATCATCCCCTGACGCCGCTTGCCTTCCGCGGCCCTCTCGGCTTACGGTACCAGTAGGTTCCGGAACTAGGAGGTTCCAATTGGAGGACACGCTCAGCGCGGCCTTCGCGGCGCTCGCCGACCCGACCAGGCGGGCGATCCTCGCCCGCCTGCTGGACGGCGACGCGTCGGTGGCGGAGCTCGCCGAGCCCTTCACCATGACCCCGCGCGCGGTGTCCAAGCACATCGCCGTGCTGGAGGCCGCGGGGCTCGTCGTCCGGGGCCGGGACGCGCAACGCCGGCCGAGCCGCATCCGGGCCGAGCCGCTCGCCGGCATCGACCAATGGCTGGACTCCTATCGGCGGCTCTGGCAGCACCGCTTCGACCGGATGGACGAAGGGCTCGCCCGGCGCAAGGAGCGGCCCCAAGCCGAGGAAGGGGACACCCGATGACACATTCCATCTCGATCGTCCGGCTCTTCGACGCCCCGCGCGAACTCGTGTTCCGCGTCTGGGTGAGCGCCGAGGACGTCGGCACGTGGTTCGCGCCCGGCGGCTTCGCCGTCACAGAGTGCGAGCTCGACGCGCGCCCCGGCGGGCGGTGGCACGTCCGGTACGAGTCGCCCGCCGGAGAGGCCTACCTGGAGCACGGCGAGTTCCGCGAGGTCGTGCCGCCGGAGCGCCTGGTCCTCACGCTCACCCAGCGGGACGGCGACGGCCGCTCCGCGCCCGAGACGGTGGTGACCGTCGTGCTCGCCGAGCGGGACGGGAAGACCGAGATGACCTTCCTGCAGACCGGCCTGACCTCCCCCGAGACGCGCGACGCCCTCGCTGAGGGCTGGCGCGGCTGCTTCGACCTGCTCGACGCGCGCCTGACCGCGCACCCTGCCGAGGACACAGGAAAGGGGAACACCGTGAGCACGACCGCCGACGAGGACCGGTACCGTCCAGCCGGTCCGCGACCCGAGGCCGGCGGCTGACCGGCCGGGCGCTTCACTTCGGTTCGTGGATGGGCGAGCCCTGCCGCCAGGAGGCGTATCTCGTGGTGAAGGACGACTCGTAGAAACCGGTGCCCGCGATGGGGACCTTCCAGATCAGCCTGAACTCGACGGGCAGGTCGGCGGGGTCGATCGTGACGGTGTAGGAGACGTACGTTTTGTCGACCGCCTGGTTCCACGGGGTGAAGAGCTGGTGCAGGTCGGCGCCCGCGGCGCTCATGGAGATGCTCGCCGAGTACGTGCGGCCGTCGCGGCGCACGCTCCGGCTCACCGCGATGATCTCCAGCAGGGTGAGCACGGAGCCCGTGGCGACGACCATCGCGGCGCCGTCGGCGTACCCCGGCCTCTCGCCGTCCTCGGGCGACCGGTACAGCTCGAACGCCTTCTTCGTCCGGTTCACCGCGTATCCCGAGGTGCCGAGCACCACGACCCGTTCCCCGGCCTCGATGCCCCCGCCCTGCAACCGCATGTCGTAGTCGGTGCGGCTGGATCCCTCGTTCCCGTGGACCAGCCGCCCCGTCGCGCGGGCCGACGAGCTGCTCTCGGTGAAGGCGCCGGTGAAGGTGAAGTCCGCGACCGGCCTGGCCGTCACCGCGGTGTCGATCGCCGCCGCCAGATCGATCGCGTTCCCCGGCGGTGGCTCCGTCTCCTCTTCCGGCGGGGCCGGCGAACTCTTCGTGCTCCGGCGCGCCGATGGGGTCCCGGACGCGGCCCCCGGCGTCCCCCCGTTCCGCGACGCCGCGTACGCCAGCACCGCCCCACCCCCGCCCACGGCCACGACACCGCTCGCCACCGACAGGAGCAGCCTCCGCCGCGACACCCCCGCCCCCGCCGGCCCCGTGGGTGTCTCCCCGGACGGACTGTCCGGCCCCCCACGAGGACGTCCGTTCACCACCGCCGCCCCGCCGGCTCCCCTGCCCGCCGCCTCGCCGGCCGCTCTGCCCGCCACCCCGCCTGGGGGGCCGCCCGCGACCACCGCGCCCTGACGCAGGGCCACCGTCTCCTCGGTCGACTCCTCCCGGTCGTCGAGCAGCCGCAGCAACACGTCCTTCGCCGAAGGGCGCCGCTCCGGATCCTTCGCCAGGCAGGGCGCCACCACGCTCCGCAACGCCACCGGCAGCGCACTCAGGTCGGGCTCGTTGTGCAGGATCCGGTAGGCGATGGCCGCCAGCGTGTCCCCGCCGAACGGCGGCACGCCGGTCGCCGCGTACGCGATCGTCGACCCCCACGCGAACACGTCCGCCTTGGGTCCGATCCGCTCCCCGGAGAAATGCTCGGGCGCCATGTACGACGGCGACCCCGACGCTCCCCCCGTGGTGTGCGACGCCTCCGCCAGCCGCGCGATCCCGAAGTCGATGACCCGCGGCCCGTCCGCCCCGATCAGCACGTTCCCCGGCTTGAAGTCCCGATGCACCACCCCCGCCCGATGGATCGCCGCCAGCGCCGTGATCGTCCCGATGGCCAGCCGATGCAGCCCCGCCCCCCGCCGCGGCCCCTCCCGCTCGATCACATGCTGCAACGTGGGCCCGTCCACATACTCACTGGCGATGTAAGGCGGCCGCCCCTCCAGCCCGATCTCCAGAATCCGCACCGTACAGAACTCGGCCACCTGCCGCGCCGCCGCCAGCTCCCTGACGATCCCCGAATCCCGCCCCGCCCGCACAGAAGCATGAAAGACCTTGACCGCCACCCGCTCCCCGGTCCCCCCCACCCCCAGGTAGACGACCCCCTGCCCCCCTTCACCAAGCCGCCCCACGATCCGGAAGCTCCCCACCCACTCGGGATCCCCCGCCCTCAACGGCCCGGCAACCACAGGTGCCCCCACATCCCCGACAAAGGTCCACTGGCGGAAGACCTAAGTCTGCCCCGCTATGTCCCCTGTCGCAGCACATACCGACGTGATACGCCGAATTCGGCGCAGCCGTAGGGCGGACAACCCGGCGTGTGTGCGGCTCCGGTGAAATGGTCCTCGCGGAGGGCGCGCTTCGCGCGGACACCGCGAGGGCTGTTCTCCTGCGGGGGACACCCCCGCACCCCCGGGTCCTGCCGGGCTCATCGTGCTCCATTTTCAGGTGGGCGCCGCCGTGGCCACCCCGGTGGCGATTGGGAAGGGTTCGGAGTTCTTCACCTTCAGTTCGAGCACGCGGTTGGAGCCGTCCCTGGGGGTGATGTTCAGTTCGGAGCCGTTGCCGGAGTCGCACGCCTTGTCGGTGCTCTCCTCCCGCGTTTTCATGACCATCCGGTGAGCCGGCGGGATCGTGAAGTCCTCCAGGGAGAAGACGCAATCCTTGCCGTTGGCGAGGTGGACGGTCAGACGGCCGGAACTCATGAGCTCCGGCGTGCCGGGGTCGATGTACAGGTCGACGTCGTGCGGGCCGACGTTCTGGTAGTCGAGGTGTCCTCTCCAGTGGCCGCCGGAGCCCCAAGCGCCGATCTGCCGCGCGACGAAGGGGAAGCTCAGGGTTCCGGCGACGATGACGCCGAAGGTCGCCAGCATGCTGGTGAACAGGACCCCGCACACGTAACGCACCCCGCGGCGTCTGCGCCCGCGCGGGATCACGATGGTCAGCAGCAGGGTGGCGACCCCGATCACCAGCATGCCGATGCGCACCCCGGGTGAGGGGACGGGGTCTATCTCGACGATGCCGGCCACCCTGACGGGCAGGTCGAGCAATGCGGCGACCAGTAGGCCGAACCCGAGGCCGGCCAGGCAGACGCGGACACTGTCCAAGGGACGCTCCAGGTGGTGCGGGTCGGATGCGGACGGGAGGTCAGGCGGCCTGCTTCGGTTTCTCCTCCTGGAGACGCAGCCATTGGCTCGCGGATTCGGTGAAGGCGGGGTTGCGCATCGTGTCGGCGACGGCGTGGAGGTACAGCGCGGCGCAGACCCGGTAGGGCGTGCTCGTGGCCTCGATGTATGCCTGCCAGCGCTCCCTGTGACGCTTGATCCTCGTCTCGGTGAGGCCGACGATGTACTCGTCGCGCTCCTTACGCCCTTCGAGACCCGCCAGGGTCCGCTCCAGCTTCTTGCGCTCGCGCTGGAGGTCCGCCAGTTTCCCGGCGTAGGGGTTCTCGCCGAGGTAGCCGAAGGTGAAGGTCACGACACCACTGATCGTCAGGAGGCTGGCGAACAGCACGGTCACCGGGATGTGGCCCAGCTTCAGCGCGTCGATCGTCGACACGACCGGTTGCAGGGTGACGGAGTCGATGGTCGGCACGAACAGCACGGCGGTGCGCAGGACGGCCAGTAGCCACACCCCCGCCGACCATCCGGCGAGCACGATCAGCATGCTCGGCAGCAGCGGCGATCGCCAGCCCTCGACCTTCATGCGCCGCGTCCATCCGCCGGCGAGGTGCGGGGCGACGAGCATCGCCCCCGCGGTGCCGATGACGAAGGCCCAGGTCATCAGCGAGTCCTCGCCGAGGTACAGGAAGGTCGCGTACTGGATGGGCAGTTCCACCGCCACGAAGAGGACCAGGACGGCGAAGCGCAGCGTGCCGCCTAGGGCGCGCCGTCTCAGCGTGCGCGTGGGCTCGGCCCACCGGTGTCCCGCGCGCCCGGCGGCACCGAGCCTCGCGGCGCCGTCGCGGGAGTCTTCGTTCGCGCTGTGGCCGCTGAGGACGTGCTGGATGTCCTTCTCCTGCGAGCGCAGCGAGTCGATCTCGTCCGTGATTCGCTTGACCCGTTCCTGGCATTTGCTGAGGTCGAACTGGGTGACGGCGACACGTTGCTCCAGGCGCTCTAGATCGCGCATCTCGCGGACCCGCTCGTGCGCCGTCGCCTCCTCGCGCCTGGCCTCCAGCGTCGTGAGGTACGGCGGACGGCTTCCCGTGGAAAGGCTCCATTCGTCGTACATTCCGGAGCGGCCGTCGTGAACGCCCTTCTTCCTGGCCTCCTCGCGCAGCGACTTGAATTCTTTGTCGGAGGCGGGCTCCTTCGGAGTCGGCCCCCCGTAGGGGTCGTCCTCCATGTCCATTTCCATCTCGCGGGCTTCGAAGCCACTACCGTCGAGGTAGGACATCAGCCGCCACCAGAAGGCGCGGCGCTGGTTCTGGCCCAACGGATTCTCCTTGGTTCAGACGTAGGTCGCCGGGTGTGCGCCGGCCTTTTGGAAGAGCAGGTCCCAGAAATCCCGGATCTGCTGGTCGCGCACCACCTGTTTCGTGACGTCGATGCCGAATCCGATGATCTTGATGTGTGTTCCGTTCAGCCGGGGAAGACGGTTGGTCTGCTGAAGGACCGAGATGATGGCCAGCCGTTTCTCCGGCGTGTCGATCTCCGCTTTGTAGAGGCTCAGTTCCTTGGTGTTCTGCGCCATGTCGCTGATCACTAGGACCTTCGCCGCTTTGTCGAACGGGGCCGTCTGGCGAGCGATCTCGGACAGGGCGCCGATGATGTCCGATCCCGTCCGGGTGTCGGTCTCGGCGAGCGCGCAGTCCAGCAACCGGTTCATCGTGGTGACCGCGGCGGCGCGGCGCAGCAGGCCGATCTGAGTCGCTTTGTTCGGGTTGTTCTGCGGGTTGTCCTGGGGTCCCGCGACGAGTTCCATCGGCTCTTCCCGGCAGTCGGACGATCCCGCGGAGCCGCTGATCACCCCGAAGGCGACCCGGTCGCACTCGGCGAGGAACTTCGGGACCTTACTCTTGATCTTTCCGGGGACGTCGGTGTGCCCGCTGAAGGAAGTCGCGTCCACGATGATCCCGCAGCCGCGCAGGGGCTTGGCCGCCGGCTGCGAGCAGCCGGTGCCGAGGAGCGCGAGGCAGACGACGAGCCCGCCGGCGGCCAGGCGTGAGGCGGGCATCAGGCGGCCCCCCTCTCCCCCGCCGGCACGGCGGCGAGGTGGCGCAGGGCTTCCTCCACGACGCCCCGGATCTTCGGCGACAGGAGAGAGAGGTGGTCGCCGGACAGCACCATCTGCTCCTCGGAGGTCTCCGGCTTGATCTCCGCCGGGACCCAGACCGGAAGACGGATGTCGGTGCGGCCCTTTCTCCTTTTGCGGATGAGATACGCGCGGTCCAGCGACTCGCGGTAGTGCGCCACCATGCGGTTGGACCACCCGGCCACCTCGTGCATCTCGGTGCGCATCCGGCTGATGGCGGCCTCGTACAGGGCGATCTTTCCGGTCATCGCCTGCCGCGCCTCGCTGAACGCGTCCTCAAGGGCGCGTCGTTCCCCGCCGGACGACTTCTCGTGGCGGGCGCTGATGACGTCCTCCGCGGACAGGGGGAAAGTCCGGCCGCCCTTGCCCGCCGCACCGCAGCGGGACCCGATGATCTCCAGCCGACGGGCCAGGTCGTTGACCTTGCCCGCGGCCAGCAGCAGCGCTCCCTGCTCGGGCTTGCTGTCACGGATGAATGCCTTCAGGACCCGTGCGCGCCTGCAGGTGCTTTCGGCGGCGAGGGCTTGGATGTATGTCGTCCACCGCCTGGAATCCAGGCCGTGGTTCTCGGTCGCGAAGTGGTCGTAGGGGACCCCGAGACGTCCGTCCCTGCGTCCGGCCCGGGCGGCCCTGAACTGTTTCGCCGGTCGCCACCACAGGGGCGGCATCCCGGGATTTCTGGAGTTTTGCACCTGTCACCACACTTTCCCGCATCTTCAGCGGAATTCTTATGTCAGCTGTACAACGGGATATCAATGACCCGCGTTCCAGGGTCGGGGAAAGACGTAAGAACTTCGGCGTAGGTGATCATCTCCCGGCAAATCCTGGCTCGCGGGACCGATACACATAAAAGATGTGTACAGCTCGCTACTTGCAGCTCGCTTGCGAGATCATGCGGCGCGGCGGAGCCGTAGACGCCGTCGTTGATAAGGAAGCGCAAGCGACCGGGAAAAGGCCCTGAAATGGTGGCAAGGCAGGCATATGAGCTAAATACGGCAATGGCCCGAAAAAGCTGAATGTCTGAAATATCCAGAAAGTAGATGGGAGGTGGATATCCCTAGGTTTGCAGGTCGGCCTCGTGGGGTGTCCCGGTCAGGCGGTTCTTTCTGCTGAGGAGGTGGAGGGCTAGGGCGCAGGTTGTGCCTATGAGGGTTAGGGCTGTCCAGGGGAGGCTGGGGAGGGATGAGTGGTGGGCGATGTCCAAAGTGAGGCCGGAGAGCAGGGTGCCTGTGGCGATGCCTAGGCCGGCGAGGGTGTTGTAGATGCCGTAGTAGGTGGCGATCATGCGGTCGCCGGCGAGGGTGATGATGGTGGCCATCTCGAAGGGGTAGGCGAGCATGGTGGCGAGGGTCAGCAGGGTGGTGGTGAGCATGATCGGGATCATGGGGGGGACGGGGCCGGTCGGGGGCAGGAAGGGGGCGGTCAGGGCCAGGGGGAGGAAGGCTGCTGACATCAGGAACAAGCCTCTGGTTACGGCTGCGGGTGGGGTCCAGCGGCGGGTGGCCCAGGAGGTCACGTGGGCTTGGGTGGCGATGGTGAGCAGGCCGGACAGGACGAACATCAGGGTTACGCCTAGTTCTCCTCCTGTGGTGCGGCGGATCTCCAGGGGGAGGGTCAGGTAGATCTGGAAGTTGAGGATGTAGGAACCGGACATCGCTCCGGCGAACAGCATGAAGTTGCGGTTGGACAGGGCCTCGGACCAGTCGGCGAGGAAGGGGCGGCCGGTTCGGTGGGTGGAAGTTCGCTGGGGGGGCAGGGCGCGCAGCTGGGCGACGGTGAGGGCGGCGAACATCAGGGCGGCGGTGAGGCAGACCGCGGAGAAGTCGACCTTGTAGAGCAGGAAGCCGATCAAGGGGCCCGCCAGGATGCCCAGCTGGTAGAAGGCGTTGAAGGCGGCGAAGGCCTCCACGCGGCGCTCGCCGGCCTCCTCGGCCAGGTAGGCGCGGACGGCGGGGTTGAACAGGGCGCCGGCCAGGCCGGTGAGGACCGACGCGGCGATGAGCACCGGGACGGTGCCGGCGAGGCCGAGGAGCAGGAAGCCGGCGGTGCGCAGGGCGCAGCCCGCCACGATCGCGGGCTTGTAGCCGAAGCGGTCGGCGAGGGTGCCGCCGATCAGGAACATGCCCTGCTGGCCGAGGTTGCGGACGCCGAGGATCAGGCCCACGACGGCCGCGGAAAGGCCGAGGGCTCCCGACAGGTGCCCGGCCAGGTACGGCATGAGCATGTAGAAGCCGATGTTGATCGTGAGCTGGTTGACGAGCAGGAGCCGCACGGGGCGGTCGAAGGAACGGGCCAGGGCGAGCGTGCTCGTCATCGTGCCGCGCCGGGGACGCGTGTTCCCGTGGGGTCGACGACGGTGGTGCAGCGGGTCCAGCGGACGGGCTCGCGCTCGGCCGGGTGGCGGATCTCGTCCGGCTCGGCGGCGGGCGGCCGGGCCAGCAGCTCGTGGGCCCGGCAGTAGTCGTCGTTGTAGACGGTGTCGAAGTACCGGTGCGGGCCGTCGGGGAAGACGGCGGCGATCCTCACGTGACCGGGCAGGGTGCGGGCGAGCCAGGACGCGACCAGGGCGACGGCACCGACGCTCCAGCCGCCGGTGGCGTAGTGGAGCAGCGCCAGGCGGTGGCACGCCCACACCGCCTCGTGCGGCGCGACCCAGTGCACCTCCTGGAAGGCGCCGTGGTCGACGTTGCGCGGGTGGATGCTGCTGCCGAGACCGCGCATGAGCCGCGGGCGGGCCGGCTGGCCGAAGATCGTGGAGCCGATCGTGTCGACGCCCACCAGCCGCAGGTCGGGGTAGAAGCGGCGCAGCGTCCGGCTGATCCCGGCGCTGTGGCCGCCGGTGCCGACCCCGCACACCAGCACGTCGACCCGGCCGAGCTGCCCGGCGAGCTCCACCGCCAGGCCCCGGTAGGCGGTGACGTTGTCGGGGTTGCCGTACTGGTCGGGACAGTAGGCGTCCGGCGTCATGAGCTCCCTGGCCCGCAGGCGGCGGGCCTGCTGCCATCCGCCCTCGGGGTGCGGGCGGGTGACGACCTCGACCCGTGCGCCGTGCGCGCGGAGCAGGCGGAGCATCAGGGGCTCCATGCCGGGGTCGGTCACCAGCGTGACGGGGTGGCCGTACACGATCCCGGCGAGGGCCAGCCCGAGGCCGAACGTGCCGCTGGTGGACTCCACGATCGGCGCGCCGGGGCGCAGCTCGCCGCGGGCCCTGGCCTGTTCGACGATGTGGAGGGCGGCCCTGTCCTTGATCCCGCCGGGGTTGCTGCCTTCCAGCTTCGCCCAGAAGCCGCCCCGGCCCGCGGCGATCTCCGGTATCCACAGCACCGGGGTGTTGCCGACCACCCGATCCGGGGTGTGGCAGGTGGTCCCGGCCACCATCTGGCTGGGTGAGGGCATGTCGAAGCCCGTGATCGTGCTGGTCATGGTCCGTCCCTGCGAGTCGAGGTCTCCTCCGATTCACTTCGCGTGGGCACGCGGGCGCCGCGGCACCCCGTCGGGGTGCGGCGCGGGCGTGGCCGGGACGGCGGTCATGTGCGGGAGACGGACAGCAGCCGCAGGAACGCGGGCCCCGCGACGGCGGCGCGGGCGGCGCCGCCGGCCGGGCGCCAGGGACACGACGTCTCCGCGCGCTGCGGGCGGCCGTCGAGGGGCGGTGCCACGGGGACGGGCCCGGTGGCCGGGCCGGGGACGGTGGTGACCCCGCACAGCGAGTGGTCGTGGCCGGCGGGCGGATGCGGGTGCGAATGGCCGGGGTGGTCCGAGACGGGACCCACGGACGGCCACGCCTCGGCCGCCGCGCCGTGGTCGTGCGCGGGGGCCTGGTCGAAGGAGAGCCGGTGGCCCGGGTGGATCACCACGGTCATGGCGAGCAGGCCCAGGCACAGGATGAGCCAGGGCCCGCCACGCTGCGCGAACCACCGCGACGAGATCACATCCGCCAACCTAGGTCACATATGGTGACCGATTGGCAACGTAGCGTCCAAATGGTGGTCCCGTGCCGCGCCACGCCCGGGAACCCCGGTTGCCGATCTCCGGCGCCGGGCCGAAGCACACTGGTCGGAGCAGGCCGGGGCTCCGCGACACGGATCCCCCGAGCGGCGGGGGAGTGCTGCGATGGTCCTCACACGACGGGCGATGATGGCCGGCCTCGGCGCGGCGGCCGCCACGTACGGCGCACCGCCAGCCGCCGCCGTCCGCAGGGCGCCTCCGGCCGGCGCCGAGCCGGAGCCACCGGCACTCTTCGGCGCGCCGAAGGGTGTCACGCCCGACCGGCTCGCCCGGGACGAGGGCTTCTGGGAGGGCGTCGCGCGGCGGTTCCAGGTCAGCCCGGACTTCGTCAACCTGGAGAACGGGTACTACGGCATCATGCCGGACCCGGTCCGCGCGGCGTACCACCGCGCCGTCGACCGTCTCAACCGGGAGAACTCCCACCTGCTGCGCACCACCTACCGGGCCGAGGCCGATCGGGTGCGCGAACGCGTCGCCGCCGTGACCGGCGTGCGGCCGGACGAGCTGGCCCTCACCCGGGGCGGAACCGAGGCCCTGCAGAATCTCCTCGCCGGGTACCGCCGCCTGGCGCCGGGCGACGTGGTCATGTACGCCGATCTCGACTACCACAGCACGCAGTACACGATGAACTGGCTGAAGGAGCGCCGGGGCGTGCGCGTGGCACGGCTGGTCGTCCCGGAACCGGCCACCCGCGCCGCGGTGCTGGACGCGTACGCCAAGGCCCTGCGCGAGCACCCGCGGACCCGGCTGCTCCTGATCAGCCACATGAACAACCGCACCGGCCTGGTGCTGCCGGTCGCGGAGCTCGTCGCGATGGCCCGCGAGGCGGGCGCCGACGCCGTCGTGGACGCCGCGCACTCGTGGGGCCAGCTGGACTTCACCATCCCCGGCCTCGGCGCGGACTTCGCCGGTTTCTCCCTGCACAAATGGATGGGTGCCCCCCTCGGCAGCGGCTTCCTCTACATCCGCCGCGACCGCCTGGACGACATCGACCTCGCCTTCGCCGACGAGTCCTTTCCGCGCGACGACATCCGCTCCCGCGTGCACTCCGGCACGATGGACGTCGCCCCGATCCTCGTCACCCCGGTCGCGCTGGACTTCCACGACGCCCTCGGCGCCGCCGTCAAACAGGCCCGGCTGCGCTACCTGCGCGACCGCTGGGTGGAGCAGGTCCGGCACCTTCCCGGCGTGGAGATCCTCACCCCGGACGACCCCGCGATGTACGGCGCGATCACCTCCTTCCGCCTCACCGGCCGCACCTCCGAGGCCGACAACCTGGCGATCGTCAAGCACCTGCTCGACCGCCACCGCGTCTTCACGGTCCGCCGCGGCGGCCTGGCCCGGGGCGACTGCGTCCGGGTGACCCCGGCCCTGTTCACCTCGGCGGGCGACGTCGACCTGCTCGCCAAGGGACTGCGCGAGCTGGCCGGACGGCCCGGCTAGAGGGCCTGCGGCGGGCCCGTGCTGGCGCGGATTTTCAGTTCGACGGGGACCGGGTGGAGGACGGCGGGGGCCGGGGTTCTGGTGCGGAGCTGTTCCACCAGGATGTCCACGCACACGCGGCCGACGCGGGTGAAGTCCTGGTGGACGGAGGTGAGGGGGGGCCAGAAGTGGGCGGATTCTGGCATGTCGTCGAAACCGGCGAGGCTGACGTCGTGTGGGACGCGGCGGCCGGCCTCGTGCAGGGCGTGCAGGGCGCCGAGGGCCATCTGGTCGTTGGCGGCGAAGACGGCGGTGACGTCGGGGCGGGCGGCGAGGTAGCCGCCGAGGCGGTGGCCGGAGGCGGCGGTCCAGTCGCCGAACAGGACCTGGGGGACGGGGCGTCCGGCGCGTTCCAGGGTGCCGCGCCAGGCGGCGTGCCGGTGCTTGGCGGAGTGGGAGTCGGGCGGTCCCGCGATGTGCCAGACCGTCCGGTGGCCGAGGCCGAGCAGGTGCTCGGTGGCCAGGCGCGCTCCGTCCGCCTGGTCGGAGTCGACCCGGGGGTGGTCGTGGCCGCCGTGGCCGTCGGCCACGACGACGGGGATCCCCGGGGGGAGCAGCAGGGACGGGGTGTCGAGCACCTCGGCCTCGACGATGACGATGCCGTCCACAGCCTGTGTACCGAGCCGGGCGAAGGCCCTGTGCACCTCCTGGCTGGTCGGTGTGGTGATGCCGGCGAGGTTGATGGAGAACCCGGCCTCGCGGGCGGCGGTGGCGACGCCGTCCAGGGTGCGCATGTTGCCGTGGCTGCCGAGTGAGAAGCTGATCAGCCCGATCGTGCCGAACCGGCCGGTGGCGAGGGCGCGGGCGGCGATGTTGGGCTGGTAGCCGAGCGCCCGCATGGCGTTCAGCACGCGCTCCCTGGTCGCCCCCTCGACGTTGGCCCGGTTGTTGGCCACCCGCGACACGGTCTGCGGGGACACCCCGGCCAGCCGCGCGACGTCGGCCATGGAGGGGGCCCCGTGGCCCCGGCCGGATCTCGCCCCGTCGTCGAGGATGGTCACCCACGCCCTCCCTGTCCTCGGTCGAATCGTGCCACAACCCCCACGGGGGCACCCAGAGTCATGGCAGCGCTAACACACATGATGGCCGTCCCGCGTGACGGCGATGTGTCGGGCGGCGAAAAACCTCCAGCTCAGCGGGGGCTCTCTTGACGGCCCTCCCCGCCGCTGTGATGCTCGATCTTCTACGACCCTGGTAGCGCTAACACGAGGGGAAGTGGGATGCCGTATGCCCGGTTCCGGAGGGAGGAGCCGCCGCGGCGTCCCGCGCCACCACTGGACGGGGTGGGCCTTCTGCCTTCCGTTCTGCGCGGTCTTCCTGGTGGCGATCGTGGCGCCGCTGGCGTACGCCATGTACCTGAGCCTCTTCCAGGACCGGCTGGTCGGCGGTGTCGTCTTCGCGGGGGCGGCCAACTACGCGGCGGCCTTCACCGACCGCCTGTTCCACGTCGGCCTGCTCCGGGTCGCGCTGTTCCTCGCGGTGCAGGTCCCGATCATGCTGGGCCTCGCCACGCTGCTGGCCCTCGCCGTCGACAGCGGGCGCCTGCGGTGGTCGGGGGTGTACCGCATCGGGGTGTTCGTGCCGTACGCGGTGCCCGCGGTGGTCGCGTCGCTCATGTGGGGCTACCTGTACGGCGACCGGTTCGGCGTGCTCGGCGGCGAGGCGCTGTCGGGCTCGTGGATCCTCGTCTCCATCGGCAACATCGTCACCTGGGAGTGGACCGGCTACAACATGCTGATCCTGTACGCCGCGCTGCGGGTCGTCCCCACCGAGCTGTACGAGGCCGCCGAGATCGACGGCGCGGGGGAGATCCGCAAAGCGTGGAGCATCAAACTGCCCGCGCTGCGCCCGGCGCTGCTGCTGGCCACGATCTTCTCCATCATCGGCAGCTTCCAGCTCTTCAACGAGCCCAACGTGCTGGCCACGCTCGCGCCCGCGCAGATCACCACCTACTACACGCCGAACATGTACGCCTACAACCTCGCCTTCAACGGCCAGCAGTACAACTACGCCGCGGCGATCGCCGTGGTGCTCGGCCTGGTGACCATCGTCGTGTCGTACGCGGTGCAGCTGACCGCCGGCCGCAGGGAGCGCCTGTGGTGAGACGCGCGGCGCTGACGGTCCCCATGCTGGCCATGCTGCTGTACTGCCTGCTCCCTCTGGTCTGGCTGACGATCAGCGCGACCAAGACCAACGCCGGCCTGGCGGACAGCCCGGGTCTGTGGTTCGCGGACGACTTCGCGCTCGCGGACAACGTCCGGCAGGTCTTCGTCTACCAGGACGGCGCCTACGGCCGGTGGCTCGCCAACACGGTGCTGTACGCCGTGGTGGGCGCGGGCGGCGCCACCGCCATCGCCGCGCTCGGCGGGTACGCCCTGGCCGTCTACGAGTTCCGCGGCGCCAAGGTGCTGTTCGCCGTGGTGCTCGGCGCGATCACCGTGCCCACCACCGCCCTCGCGGTGCCGACGTTCCTGTTGTTCACCAGGATCGGCCTGGTGAACACGCCGTGGGCGGTGCTCGTGCCCGCCCTGGCCAGCCCGTTCGGCCTCTACCTGATGCGCGTCTACGCCGCGGGCGCGGTGCCCCCCTCGATGATCGAGGCCGCCCGGCTGGACGGGGCGGGCGAGCTGCGCATCTTCCTGTGCATCGCGCTGCGCCTGCTGCGCCCGGGGCTCGTCACCGTGCTGCTGTTCACGCTGGTGGCGACGTGGAACAACTACTTCCTCCCGCTGATCATGCTGAGCGACCCCGCGTGGTACCCGCTCACCATCGGCCTCAACCAGTGGAACAGCCAGGCGGGCAGCAGCTCGGGCGGGCAGGCCGTCCACAACCTCGTGCTCACCGGCTCCCTCATCGCGATCATCCCGCTCGTCCTGGCTTTCCTCTTCCTCCAGCGGTACTGGCGGTCGGGGCTGGCGGCGGGCGCCGTCAAGCAGTAGTGACCCCACCCCAGGGAGATCATCATGCGAAAGTCAGTGATCGCCGCACTCGCCCTGTGCCTGCTCCCCCTCGCCGGGTGTGGCGGGTCCCCGACGCCCCCCGCGGCGGAGGCCCCACGGCCCGCCGCCACCGACGTCGAGCAGGCGCTGGCGACCGGCGCCACGCTCACGTTCTGGTCCTGGGTGCCCGGCATCGAGAAGGCGGTCGACCTGTTCCGGAGCAAGTACCCGAAGGTCACGGTGAACCTGGTCAACGCCGGGCAGTCCGCCGCGCAGTACACCAAGCTGCAGTCCGCGGTGAAGGCGGGCAGCGGCGCGCCCGACGTGGCGCAGATCGAGTACTTCGCGCTGCCGCAGTTCGCCCTGTCCAAGGCGGTGGTCGACCTCAACCCGTACGGGGCGGCGTCGTGGAAGGGGTTGTTCACCGAGTCGGCCTGGGCCCAGGTGAACGTGAACGGCGGCGTCTACGGCGTGCCGCAGGACACCGGGCCGATGGCCATGTTCTACCGCAAGGACCTCCTGGACCGGGCCGGGGTGAAGCCGCCCGCCACCTGGGACGAGTTCGTCACCGCCGCCCAGAAGCTCAAGAAGGCGAACCCGTCGTCGTTCATCACCACCATCGACCCCGGTGACGCGGGCGGTGTCGACAGCCTCATCTGGCAGGCCGGCGGCAGGCCCTTCGCCATCACCGGCCCGTCCGGCGTGCGGGTCGACCTCCAGGACGCGGGTGCCAAGCGGTGGGCGGCGCTGTGGACGAGGCTGCTCAAGGACGAACTGGTCGATCCCGCCGCCGGGTGGAACGACGCCTGGTGGCAGGGGATGAGCGGCGGCAAGTACGCCATGTGGCTGACCGGGGCGTGGGCGCCGGGCGCCATCGAGAGCACGATCCCGCAGACCAAGGGCAGGTGGCGGGTGGCGCCCATGCCGCGGTGGGACGCCGGGACGCCGGTCAACGCCGAGAACGGCGGGTCGAGCGTCGCGGTGCTGGCGCAGAGCGAGAACACGCTCGCGGCGGCCGGCTTCGCCAAGTGGCTGAACTCCGACCCCGAGGCCGTGCGGATGCTGAACACCGCGTCCGGCCTGTTCCCCGCCACCGGGGAGCTGCTGAACAGCCCCGAGTTCACCGACGCCGAGATGCCCTTCTTCGACGGCCAGCGGGCCAACGAGATCCTCGCGCGCGGCTCGGCCGAGGTGGCGGCGGGCTGGAACTACCTGCCCTTCCAGGTCTACGCCAACAGCGTGATCAAGGACACCGTCGGCCAGGCCCTCGCCGGCCGGAGCGACATCGCCGCCGGGCTGTCCGCCTGGCAGCAGCAGATCACCGGCTACGCCAAGCAGCAGGGCTTCACCGTCACCACCGGCCCCTGAGCGACGACCCCGATCCCCGGCGGGCGCCGTCCGGCGACCGCCCGTCCCGTCCCGAGGAGGACCATGCCGCACCGCTGGATCCGCTGGCCGAGGCCCACCGGCCTCGCCCACGGCGCCGACTACAACCCCGAGCAGTGGCCCGAGGAGGTCTGGCACGAGGACGTCCGGCTCATGCGCGAGGCCGGGGTCAACCTCGTCAGCGTCGGCGTCTTCTCCTGGGCCCGCCTCCAGCCGACCGCGAAGACCTGGGCGTTCGGCTGGCTGGACCGGGTGATGGACCTGCTGCACGAGGGCGGGATCGCCGTCGACCTCGCCACCGCGACCGCATCGCCCCCGCCGTGGCTCACCCATGCCCACCCCGAGATGCTGCCCGTGGACGCCGAGGGCCGCCGCCTGCACCACGGCGGGCGGCAGGCGTGGTGCCCGAGCTCCCCCGTCTACCGGGTGCACGCGCTGCGGCTGACGGAGGAGCTGGCCACGCGGTACGGCGGGCACCCGGCCCTGGCGATGTGGCACGTCTCCAACGAGCTCGGCTGCCACAACGCCCACTGCCATTGCGACGTCTCCGCCACGGCGTTCCGGCGCTGGCTCCAGCGGCGGCATGGCACCCTTCCCGGCCTCAACGCCGCCTGGGCGACCGACTTCTGGTCCCAGGTCTACTCGGACTGGGCGGAGATCCTGCCGCCGCGACCGGCGCCCACCTTCGTCAACCCCACCCAGCGGCTCGACTTCGCCCGCTTCTGCTCCGACGAGCTGCGCGACCAGCTGCGCGCCGAGCGCGACGTGCTGCGCCGCCTCACCCCCGATATCCCGGTGACCACCAACTTCATGATCGCCGGCGCGAAGAACATGGACTACGCGTCCTGGGCGGACGACGTCGACCTCGTCGCCAACGACCACTACCCCGACGGCGCGCGGGCTCGCCCGCACGTCGAGCTGGCCTTCGCCGCCGACCTGACCCGGGGGGTGGCGGGCGGGCGGCCCTGGCTGCTGATGGAGCACGCGCCGAGCGCGGTCAACTGGCAGCCGGTCAACGTCGCCAAGCCCGCCGGGACCCTGCGCCTCGGCAGCCTCGCCCACGTGGCCCGCGGCGCGGACGGCGCGTGCTTCTTCCAGTGGCGCGCCTCCCGGGCAGGCGCGGAGAAGTACCACTCGGGCATGGTGCCGCACGCGGGCACCGACTCGAAGATCTGGCGCGACGTGGTGGCCCTCGGCGGGAACCTGGCCGCGCTGGCCGAGGCCGCGGGTTCCCGGGTGGTCGCCGACGTGGCGCTGCTGTTCGACTGGGAGTCGTGGTGGGCCGTCGAGCTGGACTCCCATCCGGCCGCGCTGCGCTACCGGGAGATCACCCTCGGGTGGTACGAGGCGCTGTGGCAGGCCGGGATCACCGCCGACGTCGTCCCGCCCACGGCCGATCTGGACGGCTACCGGCTCGTCCTCGCCCCGGCCCTGCACCTGGTCACCGACGCCACGGCCGCCCGCCTGGCCGAGTACACCGATGGGGGCGGCCACCTGCTCGTCACCTACTTCTCCGGCATCGTGGACGAGAACGACCACATCCGCCTCGGCGGCTACCCCGGCGCGCTGCGCGAGCTGCTGGGCGTGCGCACCGAGGAGTTCTTCCCCCTGCTGCCCGGCGCCACGGTCGCCGTGCACCACGACTCACCGGGACCGGAGTGGACCGCCGCCACGTGGACCGAGCTGATGCGCGCGACCACCGCGCGGCCCGTCGCCACCTACGCCGAGGGCCCGCTGGCCGGCGTCCCCGCGGTCACGGTGAACCGGCACGGCGACGGCCTGGCCTGGTACGCCGCCACCCAGCTCGACCCCGGGTCCACGGCCGCGCTGGTGTCCCGGGTCCTGGCGGAGGCGGGGGCGGCGCCGCCCGCCGAGGCCACCGGCGGTCCCGAGCTGGTACGGCGCCGCAGCCCGCACGCGGACTACCTGTTCGCCCTCAACCACGCGGACGCCCCTGCCTTCGTGCGCGCGGGCGGCACCGACCTGCTCACCGGCACCGAGCACCCCGCCGAGGGCTGGACCGAGGTGCCGCCCGGCGGGGTGGTCGTGCTGCGCACCGTCACTCGGTGACGTTGTTCACCTCGATCGTCTGGATCTGCCCGGTGGTGAACGGCACGCTGAGGGTCTTGCCGGACAGCCGGGTGTCGGCGCGCCGGACGTAGAGGTCGTCGCCGCCGGTGTGGGTGGACCACCGCGTCACCGCCCCGCCGGCGTCCCCGGCGACCTGCCCGAAGGCCGACAGGTCGAAGATGAGCCGCTGCGCCGCCCCGGTGTTGATCGCGACCAGCACCAGGCGGCGGGCGGCCGGGTCGTACGCCGCGATCGAGTCGCCCGCGCTGGTCGGCATGATGCGCATCCCGGGCCGGATGTGCCGGGTGAACTGCGCGAACGCGTAGTACTTGGTCTGCACGGCCCCCGGCTGCGAGGTGTTGCCGTCATAGGCGATCATCGACCAGGCGGCGCTCGGGTCCATCACCTGCCAGTACACCCACGCGGTGGGCTTCAGCCAGCGGAAGTCCAGGAACAGGTTGGTGGCCATCGTCCGGCCCGTCCCGTCGTTCTGCCCGGTCTCGGAGTTCCACAGCGCCTTGCCCGCCCCGGTGACCTCGCTGTACAGCAGGTCCCTGCGCCCGCCCGAGCCCTGGTAGCCGTGCACGTTCACCCGGCCCACCAGGGCGCGGGTCTGGGAGTTGAAGGCGGCCCAGGTGGTACGGGCCTGGTCGTAGCTGGTCTCGTCCGAGGCGGCGATGGTCATGCCGGACAGCCCCAGCCGGTTCAGCTCGGAACGCAGGTGGCCGAGCACGGTGGCCTGCACGCCGGCGCCGATGTGGCAGCCCTCCTGCGTGCCGTCGGCCCGCCACCAGTTGGCGGACGGCTCGTTGAACGGCTCCACCGAGGCGAACCGCACGCCCCAGGAGTCCTGCGCGCGGCGGGCCGTGGCGGCGAGGTAGGTGGCGAACTGCCGCTCTGTTTGAACCTCGGGATGTTGGGCGAGGCCACCATCGACTCGCCGTTCACCGAGTTCCAGCTACAGGCCCCGAGGTTGTAGCGGGCGATGTTCAGCCCGAGGCCGGGGAGCGTGCGGCCGCTGTAGGAGACGTCCCGCAGCGTGAAGAAGGCGTCGGCGAAGTCGTCCCGGTCGCCGAACACGTTGGCCCACCAGGCGAGGGACGTGCCCCAGCCCTCCCAGGGCCCGTAGCCGGCGCCCGGGTCGACCCGGATGGTGACGTCCGCGTGGGCCGTGCCTACCGGCAGGGCTCCCGCCAGCAGGACTCCGCCGGCTCCGGCGAGCAGGGTTCTGCGCCTCATGAACGTTCTCCTCGTGTCCTCGGCCGCGGCTCGGGAGAAGGGACAGGCGGCCGTCGTCGCGGTCGGATGGTGAGCCCTTCACGCGGGAGGTGTCCATGGCACCGGGCACCGGGCGCACAGGGGGACGTGGGGGGTCAGCGGCCTTCGCGCTGCTCACCCCGCCGAGGGGGGCCGATGCCGTGGCGCGCGGAGATGAAAATTACGGTCCGCGGTTCCGATCGGTTCCGCCGGTGGACGGGTCATTTTCGATCAGTTCCGATCGGTACGATGGCGGGGTGGAGAGCTGCGCATGACGGTGTCCGACCCGCCCGGCCCGCTGCCGTACGAGCGCCGGGCCCAGGTGGTCGATCTGCTGCGGCGGCGCGGCGTGGTCCGCGTCAACGACCTGGCGGCCGAGCTGGACGTCTCCGTCATCACCATCCGGCGGGACATCGCGCTGCTGGCCGCCCAGGGGGTGATCCGCCGGGTGCGCGGCGGCGCCGTGCTCCACACCCAGGCCGAGGACGAGGACACCGCGCCGGACACCGGCGACGTGCCGGGGGCGAGGCTCACCGTCGGCCTGGTGGTGCCGTCGCTCACCTACTACTGGCCCGACGTGACCCGCGGCGTGCGCGCCGCCGCCGGGCCGTCGTCCGCCCGGGTCGTCCTGCGGGGCGCGACCTACCAGGCGGCCGACGAGCGGCGCCAGCTGACGTGGCTGGTCGAGTCGATGGCGGTGGACGGGCTGCTGGTGGCGCCGACCACCACGGGCGAGGAGGGGGAGTCGCTGGTGCGGTGGCTGCAGTCCGCCGCCGTGCCGGTGGTGCTGCTGGAGCGTGCCGCCACGGTGGGGCCCTACCGCGAGGCGATGGAGTCGGTGGTCAGCGACCACGCGCTCGGCGCCGCCATGGCGGTGCGCCACCTCGCCACGCTCGGGCACCGGCGGATCGGCGTGGTCACCCCGCGGCGCAGCCCCACCACCCCGCACGTGCGGCGCGGGTGGCGGCAGGCGTGCGAGGAGCTCGGCCTGCCGCTGGACGGCACGCCCGACGTGGACAACGCGGTGGACCACACCGACCCGGGGCTGCCCGAGGCGCTCGACGGCGTGCTCGACGCGTGCCTCGCCTCCGGAACCACCGCGCTGCTGGTCCACTCCGACCGGGAGGCGATCTCCCTGGTGGTGCGCTGCCAGGTGCGCGGCGTCCGGGTGCCGGGCGACCTCAGCGTGGTCGCCTACGACGACGAGGTGGCCGAGCTCTGCGACCCGCCCCTGACGGCCGTCCGCCCGCCCAAGGCCTCCGTCGGCCACGCCGCCTTCGACCTGCTGGCCGCCCGCCTCGCCGACCGCGACCCGCACCGCGCCGCGCACCGCGTGGTCATCGCCCCCCGCCTGATCGTGCGCTCGTCCTCGGCGGCGCCACCCGCCTGATCAGGGCGTCTCCACCACGTCGGTCACCCCGTCCGGCCAGGCCACCCGGGCGCGTCCCGGCCCGTCCCAGGTGACGACCGGCGCGCCGCCCGGCTCCTCGCCGCCGAGGTGGATCAGCGCCGTGTACCACCGGTCCGGCCGCGCGGGCCCCGGGGTGGCGCACCACGGCACGAGCGTCCAGGGCGCGAGCGGCGTCCCGTCCCCGGCCGAGACCACCCCGGACGCCTCCAGCCCCGGCCCGCCGACGACCCGCGACCACACCGTGCCCCGCGCCGTGGCCGCCCCGTCGGCCGGGGAGTCCGCGGCCGTCCAGTCCGGGTGCGGCGCCGGCACGGGCCAGCCGCCGACGCGCAGCGGGCCGCACTCCTCGCCGGCGGGCGCGGACAGGCGGATCAGGCGGGCCTCCCAGGGGCCGCGTACGGCGGAGACGACCTCGATCCACGGGCCGAGGCGCACCGCGCCGGAGTAGCCGGAGCCGTGGTCGGGCTGCCCGGCGTCCGGGGTCACCCAGTGGGCGCGCCAGCGCGACGCCCCGGCCGTTGTCCCGGTGAGCAGGGCCCCGGCCCGCAGGGTCTCGAAGCCCGTCCGGTGGCTGGGCTCGTCGCCGGGGCCGAGGAGCACGACCGACTGGTCCAGGGGACGGCCCGCGTGCTCCCCGGCGAGGATCGGCGAGGTGGCGGTGGAGTACCCGAGGCGCGCGTACAGCGGCGCGTCGGTCAGGTGGGTGCCGGGCAGGGAGTGGTCGGTGCCGTGGTTGACCACGCGCACGACGCCGTCGGCGCGGGTGCCGGCGACCAGCCACCCGGGCGCGGAGACCACGCGGTGGAAGTCGCCGCGCTCCACCGGCAACGGCTCCTCGACGGCCGTCCACACCGGGTGGTCCGCGGGCAGGGCCAGCCCGTACAAACCCTTGGAGGCCCAGTACGGCGAGCCGGGGCCGGAGTACGACTGGGCGATGGGCCGCCACTCGTGGTGCCAGCCGAGGGTCAGCACGCCGTCGCCGTCCGGCGACCCCCGGTCGGTGAAGTGGCGGGCGATCCCGGAGGCGGCGCGGCGCAGCAGCCCGGGGGAGAGTCCCGGCAGGTGCCGGGCGCCCGCCCAGAACTGCGCGGCGGCGGCGAACCGGTAGGTGAGGCTGCGGCCCTGCATCAGGGGCGAGCCGTCGCCGCCGACCAGGTGGAGCGCGTCGTCCAGGTAGCGTTCGAGCCGCAGCAGGTACGCCGGCCGTCGCGACTCCGCCCGGGGGTCGCCCGCCGCCATCTCGGCCCACAGCAGCGGGTAGAAATGCAGTGCCCACCCGGCGTAGTGGTCGTAGGAGCGCTCGGCGCCGTCGCGGTACCAGCCGTCCCGTCGCGCGAAGCCGTCGGTGACCTCCAGCGCCGAGTCGATGTCCTCCGGGGAGAACGGGCCGCCGACCGAGGCGAGGAACTGCTCGACGACGATCTGGAACCACAGCCAGTTGATCGGTGGGTACTCCGCGCCGATCGCCCCCGCGAGGTAGTCCACGACCCGTTCCCGCACCGGCGCGTCGAGGCGGTCCCACAGCCACGGCCGGGTCAGGTGGAGCACCAGGGCGATGGACGCGGCCTCGACCTTCGCCTGCCCGTGCTCCTCCAGGCGCACCCAGCGCTCGGGCGAGCGGGGGTCGGTGCCCGCGGCGATGCCCTCGGCGTACCACTCCATCAGCCCCAAGGGGTCGTGCCCTCCCTCGCCCGCCACGCGGAACCCGGCGGCGAGGAAGGTGCGGGCGAAGCCCTCAAGCCCGTCGACGTCCGCGCCGTAGCCTCCCGGCGGGCCGGGGAACGAGATCCGCGCGTGGGAGGGCGAGGCGTACTTCCTCGCGGACGTCAGGAGGCGGTCGGCGAGCGCCGCCCAGTGGTCCCGGGTCCATCCGGTGCACGGCGAGAGGTCCCGGTCGTCCGGCGGCATGCCCATAACGTCCTTCCGGCTCGCAGGTCCGATCACCAACGATCAGAACCGGCCTTGAATCACGCTTTACCTGGTCTTGACATGATTGTAATGACCGTAAATGATCGGGCCCACTGGTTAAGCGCTCTCCGTGTGAGGGGATCTGCGTGACCGATCGACGTCGCCCGCAGGCTCTGCTGGTCATGGATCCCGGCAGTTTCCGGATGCAGTTCCAGACGCCGCAACTCCGGCGGCTGCGCAGCCTGGCCGAACTGGCCGAGCCGGTCAGCACGGCCGACCTCGACGCGGCCCACGTGCGGCGCAGGCTGCGCGAGGTCGAGGTGCTGCTGACCTCGTGGGGCTGCCCGCCGCTGACCGGGGAACGGCTCGCCGACGCCCCGAGGCTGCGCGCGATCTTCCACTGCGCGGGCACCGTGCGCTTCTTCGTCACCGACGAGGTCTGGCGCCGCGGCATCCTGGTGACCAACGCCGCGCACGAGAACGCCATCCCGGTCGCCGAGTTCACCCTGGCCGCCGTCATCTTCGCCGGCAAGAAGGCGCCGTTCCTCGCGCAGGACGCGCGCAGGCACCGGGACGACTGGTCCTACGTGGGCGGCCGGGGCGACCTGTCCAACCGCGGGCGCACCGTCGGCGTCGTCGGCTACTCCCGGGTGGGGCGCCGCGTCGTGGAGCGGCTGCGCGGCCTGGAGATGAACGTGCTGGTCACCGACCCGTACGCCGTCGAGGCCGAGGTCGCGGAGGCGGGCGCCCGGCTGGTGCGGCTGCCCGACCTGCTGCGCCGCAGCGACGTGCTGACGCTGCACGTCCCGGCGCTGCCGTCCACCCGCCACCTCATCGGCGCCAGGGAGCTGTCGCTGCTGCGTGACGGGGCGACCGTCATCAACACCGCGCGCGGCGCCGTCCTCGACACCGCCGCGCTGGAGCGCGAGTGCGCCTCGGGACGGCTGTACGCGATCCTCGACGTCACCGAGCCCGAGCCGCTGCCCGCCGCGTCGGTGCTGTACGACCTGCCCAACGTCATGATCACGCCGCACATCGCCGGGTCCCGTGGCGCCGAGGCCCGGCGGCTGAGCGAGAGCGCGCTCGACGAGCTCGACCGTTACCTGACCGGACGGCCGCCGCGTGCCGCCGTCACCGCCGAAGAAATCGCCACAGGCGCCTGAGCCCGACCCGGCTCGACGGAGAGGAGACCGGACGATGACCGTATCGACCACCTCGGGAAGGGCCGCCGCGCGCCGCCGTCTCGGGGTATGCCTGGGCGCGGTGGCCGCGCTCTCCCTCGTCCTCGCGGCCTGCGGCGGCGGCGCGGACGAACCGGAGAGCGGCGGCGGCGGCCCGGTCACCCTGACCGTCACGACGTGGAACCTCGCCAAGACCCCCGAGTTCACCGCGCTCTTCGACGCCTTCGAGAAGGCCAACCCGGGCATCACCGTCAAGCCGGTGGACATCCTCGCCGACGACTACCCGCAGAAGGTCACCACGATGCTCGCGGGCGGCGACAAGAGCGACGTGGTCACCATGAAGACCCTCACCGACTACGCGCGGCACTCCAGCCGCGGCCAGCTCCTCGACATCACCTCCGTGGTCAAGTCCGCGGACACCAACGGCCTCGCGGGTCTCGACACCTACGACGTCGGCGGCGCCTACTACGCCATGCCCTACCGCCAGGACTTCTGGCTGCTCTACTACAACAAGAAGGTCTTCGACGACGCCGGCGCCGACTACCCCGACGGCCTGACCTGGGACCAGTACGCGGCCCTCGCCAAGCGGCTCACCAAGGGCGAGGGCACGAAGAAGGTCTACGGCACCTACCACCACACCTGGCGCTCGGTCTTCCAGGCCATCGCGGCGGCGCAGACCGGCGGCGACCAGCTCAGCGGGAACTACGGCTTCATGACCGACCAGTACACGATGGGCCTGGACCTGCAGAAGTCCGGCGCGGCCATGGACTACGGCACCGCGACCTCCCAGCAGGCCGACTACCGCTCGACGTTCGAGAGCGGCGCGACCGCGATGATGCCGATGGGCACCTGGTACGCCTCCGGCATCCTGGAGTCGAGGAAGAAGGGCACGACCGACGTCGAGTGGGGTCTCGCCCCGATGCCGCAGCGTCCCGGCGCCACCGGCGTCACGACGTTCGGCGCGCCGACCGCGTTCGCCGTCAACAAGCGGTCCGAGCACGCCGAGGCGGCCAAGAAGTTCGTGGCGTTCGCGGCGAGCAAGGCGGGGGCCGAGGTCGTCGCCAAGGTGGGCGTCGCGCCCGCGCTGCAGACCCCGGAGATCATCGACGCGTACTTCTCGGTGCAGGGCATGCCCGCCGACGCGCTGTCCAAGAAGGCGTTCGCGCCGGACAAGGTGGTGCTGGAGATGCCGGTGGACGAGAAGAGCGCCGACGTCGACACCATCCTCAACGAGGAGCACCAGCTCATCATGGTCGGCGAGAAGTCGGTCGCCGACGGCATCAAGACGATGAACGACCGCGTCAGGAGCGAAGTCCTGAACTGACGGGAGCCGCGGGACGAGGACAGCCGATGACACAAGCGCTGACGAAGGAGACGCGGGACGCCCCCGCCCGGCCGGACGAGCCCTCCGGCCGGGCGGCGGCCCGGCGGCGGGCGCGGCGGGGCGCCCTGGTCGGCTGGAGCTTCATCCTGCCGAACTTCATCGGCTTCGCCCTGTTCACCCTGGTGCCGATGCTCGCGGCGCTCGCCCTGGCGTTCATGGACTGGGACTCCTACAACACCCCCGAGTGGGTGGGGCTGGAGAACTTCCGGCGGCTGCTCGACGACGAGAACATGCGGGTCGCCCTGGTCAACACCCTCTACTACGCCGCCGGCCACATCCCGCTGACGCTGGCCGCCGCGCTCGGGCTGGCGATCCTGCTGAACAGCAGGATCCGCGGCGCGCGGTTCTTCCGCACGGCGGCCTTCCTGCCGTACATCACCTCCCTGGTCGCGGTGGCCATCGTCTGGAACATGCTGTTCAACCCCACGGCCGGGCCGATCAACCAGCTGCTGGAGGCCCTCGGGATCGCGGACCCGCCCCGGTGGACGGCCAGCACCACCTGGGCGATGCCCGCGGTGATCGTCACCAGCGTGTGGCGGGACATGGGGTACTACATGGTGCTCTACCTCGCCGGGCTGCAGACGATCCCGCCGGAGTACCACGAGGCCGCCAAGGTGGACGGCGCGAACGCATGGCAGCGCTTCTGGAGCATCACCCTGCCGTGCCTGCGGCCCACGACGTTCTTCGTCCTGGTCATGCTGACCATTCAGAGCTTCAAGGTGCTCGACCTGATCGTGGTGATGACCGGTGGCGGGCCGGGCCGCAGCACGCTGGTGCTGTCGCAGCTGGTGTACCGGGAGGGCATCGTCGAGGGCCACTTCGGCTACTCGTCCGCGATCGCGCTGGTGCTGTTCGTCATCGTGCTGACCGTCACCGTGACGCAGTTCCGGGTGAACGAACGGAGGTACGCCCAGTGACCCTGCTCCGTGAGGCGCCCGTGACGGCGCCGCCCGAGACCCGGGGCACCGCCGGGCGGGGGCCGCTGCGCACGGCGGTGGCCTACGTGTCCCTCACCGCCGTGGCGCTGCTGGTGCTCCTGCCGCTCGGGCTGATGGTGTCCGCGTCGCTGAAGCAGGACAACCAGGTCTTCACCATCCCCTTCGAGTGGTTCCCCCGGGAGCTGCGCTGGTCGAACTTCACCGAGATCTGGGGACGCGTCCCGATGGTGACGTACCTCGGCAACTCGGCCCTGCTGTCGGTCGCCGTCACCGCGTTGCAGGTGCTCACCGGGAGCTTCGCCGCCTATGGGTTCGCGAAGGTGCGCTTCCCCGGGAGGGACGCGCTGTTCCTCGCCTACATCGGCACGATCGCCGTGCCGTGGCAGGCCTACATGGTGCCGCAGTACATCATGATGCAGCGGGCCGAGCTGACGGACACGTACTGGTCGATCATCCTGTTGCAGGCGTTCGGGGCGTTCGGCGTCTTCCTGATGCGCCAGTACTACATGTCGATCCCCGACGAGCTGTGCGAGGCCGCGCGCATCGACGGGCTGAGCGAGTACGGCATCTACCGGCGGATCATGCTGCCGCTGTCCAAGCCCGCGCTCGCCAGCCTGGCCCTGCTCACGTTCGTCGGCACCTGGAACGACTACATGGGGCCGTTCATCTACCTGACCAGCAACGAGCTGTGGACCGTGCAGCTCGGCCTGCGCTCGTTCGTCGGCCAGTACGAGGCCGAGTACGCGATGATCATGACGGGGGCGGTGCTGTCCGTGCTGCCCGTCCTGGTGATCTTCCTGTTCGGCCAGCGGTACTTCATCCGCGGCATCGCCACGTCCGGCCTGAAGGGATGAACGGGATGCGCGGGCTGCTCCGCCCCGCCCGCCAGGCGACCTACGAGAGCCTGTTCGGCACCGTCTACACCGCCCTTCTGACGAACGTCCTGCTCGCCCTCACCTGCGCCCCCCTGCTCGCCGCGCTCGCCGTGGTCCGCGACCCTCTGGCGTCCTGGCCGTTCTTCGCCGTGCTGTCCCTGCCCTGCGCCCCCGCCCTGACCGGCGCCTTCGCCTGCTTCGCCACCCTCGGCGAGGCCCCGCCCGCAGGCGTGGCCCGGACGTTCTGGCGCGCCTACCGCCGCTCCGCCCCCCGCGCCCTGGCCACCTGGACCGCCGGGACGGCCATCGTCGCCGTCCTCGTCCTCGACGCCGTCATCGTCTCCCGCACCCCCTGGGGCCCGGCCCTCGTCCCGTTCTTCGCCACCGCCGCCGTGCTGACCGTGGCCACTGTCCTCGCCCTGCTCGTCCTGGCCTCGGAACCCCGGCCCGGCCGGTCGCCGGACGTCCGGCCCGGCCGGTCGCACGGCACCGTCCTGCCGTGCCTGTACCTCGTGGCGCGGCGCTGGTACCTCGCCCCCGTCGTGGTCGCCGTCCTCGGCCTGACCGCGGCCGTGGTCCTCGCCAAGCCGCTGATCGGCCTCCTGCTGGCGTGCTCGCCCCTGCTCTACGCCGCGTGGGCCACCACCCGCTTCATCGTGGCCCCCCTGCTGCCCGACGGCGCCCCCGCCTGATGGCCCGGCTGCTCACCGCGGGCCTGTGCAGCGTGACCTACCGCGCCCTGCCCCCCGAACGCGTGATCGCCCTGGCCGCGGAAGCCGGCCTGGACCACATCGAATGGGGCCAGGACGTCCACGTCCCCTTCGGCGACGA
Source organism: Sphaerisporangium aureirubrum (assembly GCF_042658925.1). Classification (NCBI taxonomy): domain Bacteria; kingdom Bacillati; phylum Actinomycetota; class Actinomycetes; order Streptosporangiales; family Streptosporangiaceae; genus Sphaerisporangium; species Sphaerisporangium aureirubrum. The sequence goes on along the minus strand of NZ_JBHSRF010000013.1, from coordinate 50,115 downwards.
GTCCAGGGCCCACCGCGTCGGCGAGGCGACCCGCGCCGCCGGCCTGTCCGTCTCGGCCCTCGGCTCCTACTACCGCGCGGGCGCCATCACCGACCCCGCCGAGGACGAACGCGTATGGCGCCGCGTGGTGGCCGCCGCCCACGCCCTGGGCGCCCCCCGCGTCCGCGTCTGGGCGGGCACCCACCCCTCCGCCACCGCCCCGCCCGCCACCCGCCGCGAGACCCTCGACGCCCTGAGACGTTGCACCGAATCCGCCCCCGGCCTGACCGTCGCCACCGAGTTCCACGACCGCACCCTCACCGACACCTCAGCCTCCACCCGCGCCATGCTCGACGAGATCCCCACCCTCCGCACCTACTGGCAACCCCCCAACGGCATGCCTACCCCCGAAGCCCTCACCGGCCTCCAAGCGGTCCTCGACCGCGTCGACGCCGTCCACGCCTTCAGCTGGTGGCCCACCCCCCTCGACCGCCACCCCCTCGACCACCGCGAGTCCCTGTGGAAGGCCGTCGCGGACATGCTCGCCGCCACGGGCCGCCCGATGTCCGTCTCCCTGGAGTTCGTCCCCGGCGACGACCCCGCCGTCCTGACCCGGGAGGCCGCCGCCCTGCGCCGCCACCTGGAGCGGGCCACACCGTGACGGTCCCGCCTCAGTAGACGTCGCGGGCGTAGCGGCGGTCGGTGGTGAGTTTCTTGACGTAGGCGTCGGCGGCCTCGGGGGAGAGGCCGCCGTGGACGCGGGCGATCTCGCGCAGGGTGTTGTCCACGTCCTTGGCCATGCGGGTGGCGTCGCCGCAGACGTAGAGGTGGGCGCCGTCCTGGAGCCAGGACCACAGTCTGGCTCCCTGTTCGCGCATCCGGTCCTGGACGTAGACCTTGGCGCGCTGGTCGCGGGAGAAGGCCAGGTCGAGCCTGGTCAGGGCGCCGTCGGAGCGGAACTCGGCCAGTTCCCCGCGGTAGTAGAAGTCGGTGGCGCGGTGTTGCTCGCCGAAGAACAACCAGTTGGGGGCCCGGTGGCCGCGGGCGCGGCGTTCGTCGAGGAAGCCGATGAAGGGGGCGATGCCGGTGCCGGGGCCGACCATCACCATCGGGGTGGCGGGGTCGGCAGGCGGGCGGAAGTGGGGGGAGCGCCGCACGTGGACCGGGACGGGGGTGCCGAGCGGGACGTCGGCGAGGTAGCCGGAGCACACGCCGTTGCGGCGCCGGCCGTGCCGGTTGTCGAACCGCACCACCGAGACGGTGAGCCTGATCTCGCCGGGGCTGGTCAGTGGGCTGGAGGAGATGGAGTACTGACGTGGCTGCATGCGCTTCAGCACGTCCACCCACTCCTGGGCGGAGGCGGGCACCGGGAACTCGGCGGCGACGTCCACGGCCTGCCTGCCCCACGTCCACTGGGCCAGTTCGTTGCGGTTGTCGGGGCGCAGCAGCTTCCTGAGCAGGCGGTCGTCGCGGACGCGGTCGGCGAGGAACCGCAGCAGGTCTGTTGTGATCTTGCTGATGTCGTGGTGGTGGCGCAAAGTCTCGCTCAGCGTGACCTGCTCGCCGTCCACGGTGACGACGGCGGCCGGGTCCAGGCCGGTGACCGCCAGCCACTCGGCGACGAGCTCGGGCGGGTTCGCCGGCCACACGCCCAGGGTGTCGCCCGCCTTGTACGGCAACGGCTCCTCGCCGGTGTCGAAGGTGAACTGCCGCACCTCCTTGGTGGCGCCGGGCAGGCTGAGCAGCCGGTTGCCCGTCAGACGCGCGACGAACGACGTCTCCCTGGCCTGCCGTCCGTCCGCCTGGGTCGCGGTCGCGAGCGCCGGGCCGGCCGTGGCGGGACGGGGCGCGGGCGGGCCGTCCGGACCCGTGCCGGGGAGTACGGCCGGGGGAGCGGTCAGGGCGTGGAGCACCTGCTTCAGCCACAGCTGGGCCGACTGGTCGTCGCCCGGCTCGCAGTCCACCCGGGCGGTCAGCCGCACGGCGCCGAGGTCCTCCAGCCGCTGGTCGAGGCGGCGGCCGTGGCCGCAGAAGTCGGCGTAGCTGGTGTCGCCGAAGGCCAGGACCGCGAAGCGCACCCTTTCCAGGCGGGGCGCCTCCGGGGCGGCCAGCCGGTCCCAGAAGTCGGCGCCGTTGTCGGGGGCGTCGCCGTCGCCGAAGGTGCTGGTGACGACCAGCAGGTCGATGTCGTCCGCCAGGGTCGCCGGGGCGCAGTCGGCCATGCTGAGCAGCGCCGGCACGCGTTCGCTCTCGGCCAGGATCCGCGCGGCGGCGGCGGCGAAGCTCTCGGCGTTGCCGGTCTGCGAGGCCCACAGGACGACCAGGCGGCGATCCTCGCGCCGCTCGGGGGCGGGGGGCGCCAGGGTGGCCACCCCGGCGCGGCCGGGTGCCGTCCGGGAGAACATCCCGGCCAGCGCCCCGTCGACCCACAGCGCGTGGCCGGGGTCGAAGGGGGCCATGGCCGGCAGCACGGGCACGCCGGACGTGTCCGGGGGGGCCGCGGCGAGCCCGGCCAGGAAGCCTGACAGGTAGAGGCGTTCGTTGGCGTCGAAGGACGGCGGGGAGAGGTCGAGCCCCAACAGGCGGGCCAGGGGGGCGGCCTGCTGCGGGACGGTCGCCGCGGGCCATCCGCTCTCGTCCGCGCGGCCGGTGGCGGCCCTGTCGCCGTCGCCCGTGTCCGCGGCGGTCGCGACCCTGGTGAGCGAGACCGCGCAGACCTTCAGCTCGGGCTGGAACGACAGCGGGTCGACCGCGTCGTTGGTCACCGCGTTGACGCTCAGGTACTCGCCGAACAGGTCGTTCCAGTGGAACGGCGCGAAGCAGTCCCCGGGCCGCACCCGGTCGGTCACCACGGCGGGCAGCACCGCGCGCCCGCGCCGGGAGGTGACCTGCACGGAGTCGCCCTCGCGGACGCCGAGGCGCTCGGCGTCGCCGGGGTGGATCTCCACGAACGGGCCGGGGTTGAGCTTGTTGAGCTTGGCGACCTTGCCGGTCTTGGTCAGCGTGTGCCACTGGTGCTGGAGGCGGCCGGTGTTCAGCACGAAGGGGAAGTCGTCGTCCGGCAGCTCGGCGGCCGGCATGTGCGGGCGGGCGAAGAACACCGCGCGGCCACCGGCGGCGGGGAAGACCAGCCGGGGCCGGGTGCCGTCCGGCCGTTCGGCCAGGTGCTGGCTGACGCCGTCGTTGAGGTACCGGATGGGGGTGCGGCCGTCGCCGTCCGCCGTGGCGCTCGGCCACTGCACCGGGGCCGCGCGCAGCCGGTCGTACGTCACGCCGCGCAGGTCGTAGCCGGTCTTCGGGTTCCAGGCCCGCTTGATCTCCTCGAAGACCTCCTCCGCCGTGGCGTGGGCGAACCCCTCGGCGTACCCCATCTCGCGGGCCACGCGCGCGATGATCTGCCAGTCGGGGAGCGCCTCGCCGGGCGGGTCCACCGCGGGGTTGAGCAGGGTGAGGCCGCGCTCGGAGTTGATCATCACCCCCTCGCCCTCGGCCCACAGCGCGCCGGGCAGCACCACGTCGGCGTAGGAGTTGGTCTCGGTCTCGGCGAAGGCGTCCTGGGTGACGACGAACTCGGCGGCCTCCAGGCCCGCGATGACCGTCTTGCGGTTGCCGACCGAGGCCACCGGGTTGGTGCAGATGATCCAGCACGCCTTGATCCGGCCCTCGGCCATCTGGGAGAACATCTCCACGGTGCCCTTGCCCACGTCGGTGCGCAGCGTGCCCGGGGGGATGCCCCACAGCTCCTCGGTGAAGCGGCGGTCCTCCTCCACCAGCACCGAGCGCTGGCCGGGCAGCCCGGGGCCCATGTAGCCCATCTCGCGCCCGCCCATGGCGTTCGGCTGGCCGGTCAGCGAGAACGGGCCGCTGCCCGGGCGGCAGATCGCGCCGGTGGCCAGGTGCAGGTTGCACAGCGCGTTGGTGTTCCAGGTGCCGTGCGTGCTCTGGTTGAGGCCCATGGTCCAGCAGCTCATCCACTCGCCGGCCTCGCCGATCATGCGGGCGGCCCGGCGGATGTCGTCCTCGGCCAAGCCGGTGATCTCGGCGACCCGCTCGGGCGGGTAGCCGGCCAGGAACTCCGGCATCGCCTCCCAGCCGTCGGTGAACTCTTCGACGAACTCCTCGTCGACGTGCCCGTTCTCCACCAGCAGGTGCAGCAGCCCGTTGAGCAGCGCCAGGTCCGTGCCCGGGGCGATCGGGAGGTACAGGTCGGCCTTGGCGGCGGTGGCGGTGCGTCGGGGGTCGACCACGATGAGCCGCGCCCCGGCCTTCACCCGCTCCATCATCCGCAGGTACAGGATGGGGTGGCAGTCGGCCATGTTGGCGCCGATGACGAAGAACAGGTCGGCGTGCTCGAAGTCCTGGTACGACCCGGGCGGGCCGTCGGCGCCGAGCGACAGCTTGTACCCCGTGCCCGCGCTGGCCATGCAGAGCCGGGAGTTGGACTCGATCTGGTTGGTCCCGACGAAGCCCTTGGCGAGCTTGTTGGCCAGGTACTGCGCCTCCAGGCTCATCTGGCCCGACACGTAGAACGCCACCGCGTCCGGCCCGTGCTCGTCGACGATCGCGCGCAGCCGCCGTGCCGTCTCGCTGATCGCCGCGTCCACCGGGGTCGCGGCGGGTACGGCCCCGCGCTCCGCCCGCACCAGCGCGGTCCCGAGCCGCCCCGGCGCGCCGAGCATGTCGGCGGTGGTCGCGCCCTTGGTGCACAGCCGCCCGAAGTTGGCCGGATGCTCCTTGTCCCCGACGGCCCGCACGACCCTTCGCCGCCCGCCGGGGTCCTGGTCGACCTCCAGCACCATGCCGCAGCCGACGCCGCAGTAGGAGCACACCGTCTTCACCGCGGTGGTGGTGGCACGCCCCGGCTCGGTCACCGTCACCTGACTCCCCCCTCAACTGCCACCCCGACAGTCGGTGGCGGGAACGTCACCACGGCACCATAGAAAGGCCCTGTTACGCGCTTGTCACCCTTGTCATCATCCGCCGGTTACATCCGCTTTACAAAGGCAGCATCGAGTTCACGCCGTGGGCTCGGCGGGTCAGGGCAGCCGGGCCAGATCGAGTTGGAGACGCAGGGCCGGCTTGGCCTTGTGGCGGGTGCGCAGGGCGGCCATGTGGCGGTCGAAGTCGTCGCCGGTCCCGGCCCGGGCGGACAGGATCTGGGCTTCGGCGAGGAGCTGCGCGGCGCGGGGGTAGGCCCACTTCCGCTTGCTCACGATCTCCTGCTCGGCGAGCTCCAGCAGCAGGGGGACGGCGTCGGCGGGGTGGGTCGCGGCGCGGGCGCGGGCCGCGCGGAGCCGCAGGTTCTCGGAGATGCCGCCCGCGCCGGCCACCTGCCAGGCGCCTTCGACGTCTTCCTCCCACAGCAGGATCTCGACCAGGATGCCGAAGCGGTACGGGTCGCCGGCCTCGGTGAGCTGGTCGCGCAGAAGGGTCAGCGCCCGGTCGCGCCAGCGTGGCCAGTGACCGGCGGCGGCCTCGGCGAGTGCCCGGTAGGTCACCAGGGTGGGGGCGCCGATGAAGACGGGCCACAGCAGTTCGACGGCTCCCCGGCGGTCCCCGGCACGCACGAGGCATTCGGCGCCGAGACCGCGCAGATCGGCGTCGGCCGGGGAGTCCTCCAGGCCGCGCCTGATCCACCCGACGGCGTCCTGGTCCCTGCCCTCGGTGACCAGCGCCCGCGCGATGCGCAGGACGTCCTGGCCGGAGGGCTTGCCGGACGCCAGCAGCGCGATCAGCGCGTCGGCTCCCCCTTCGTGCTCGGCCAGCCGCTCCCGCAGCCGCGCGACCGTCGCCGGTTCGGCGTCCGGGTCGTCGACGGCCTGCTCGACGCGCTCCCGGTAGCGGGCCATCCCCGCGGTGCCGAGCGCCTCGGCGTACCCGGGCAGCGCGTCCACGAACAGCCGGCCGGTCGCCAGCGCCTGGTCCACCAGGCGGTCGGCGAGCGCCACCGGGTCGGGGTGGCCGGTCGCGCAGGCCTCCAGGTGGATCCGCCGCGCTTGGGTGAGCGTGCTGGACACCAGGTATCCGTCCCGCTCCATGTACGGGACGAGCAGGTCGATCGCGTACTCGGCCAGCCCGGCGGCGGTACCGGCGAACCCGGCCCCCACCAGCCCCGACACCTCCCCGAGCACCGCCTCGATCTCGGCGAACCGCTCGTCCTGCTCCTTGGCGGTGGCGGTACGGCCGGCCTTGACCACCTTCCCCAGGCGCCGCCGCAGCCGCCCGTCGTCCAGCGCGGCCCGCACGTCGCCCCCCGCCGCCACCTCCAGCCGGGCGCGCAGTACCGGGCTGGCCGAGGCCGCCCGCATCAGCTCGTCGGCCAGCCACTCGTGGTCCTGGCCCGTGAGGAACGCGCGCAGCCGCGCGTCGCCGATCTTCTCCGGGGCCTCCGGCATGGCCAGCGGGCCCGACCGGTCCAGCCAGGCCAGGGCGACCGCCACGCAGTGCTTGCAGAACGCGCCCTCGCCCCCCTGGGGGCAGGAGCATTCGCCGGACATCCCGGCGTCGGTGAGTTCGAGCCGCACCTCGTACGGCTGCGAGCCGTCCACCGTGGCCGTCGCGCCGGTCCCCGTCACCGACAGATCCTCGACCCGGCCCTGGGCCATATAGATCTTGCCGCGCTCGAAGGCCTGGCCCTCCGACCACTCGCGGATCTGCTCCTCGGTCACCGTCTTTCCCGCCATGTCGAGTCATACTGCCGCCCTCGCCCGGCCTCCGGCGCCGGTTTTCCCGCGACGGCGCGGCGCGACCGTACTCCCGGGGCATGAAATTTCCACGGGCCAATGCGGGGAATATGCGTCGTCCGGCCTGTTCAACGGCACCGTTGATAAGTGCCGTCTTGCCTTTTGGGATGCGTTGCCCCGTGACTCGGGCTCACATTAGACAGTCTCAGTCGCCGACAATAATCTCCAGGTGCGGAACGCCTGACTTTCCGTGGTGTGAAACACCGGACGCGGCGTTTCGCCGCCGTCAGTCGAAGGAGGTTGCGAATTGCTGTCCACTACTCGGCGGCTTCGCTCGACGAGGTCCCTGGCCGTCGGTCTGCTGGTGGCCGTCGCGGCTCTCCTGCCGCTCACGCCGGCGCACGCGGCCTACGGCGCCCCCCTGCCGATCCAGCAGGCGATCTACGGCGGCGTCAACAACGCCCAGCTCCTGGCCCGTTCGGACGGGACGCTGCAGTTCGACGACGGGAACACGAAGTACAAGTACTACATCGAGCTGTGCCGCGTCTCCAGCTTCGTCGCGCCGAGTATCAGGGTCGCGGTCAACGGCGTCTACCAGTACACGCTGTTCTACAACGTCGGCTCGGCGACGGCATTGTGTCCGAGTGGTTACACCGCGACGATACTGTCCGCCGAGGTGAATCACGGCGGTACGGTCGCGAATGTTTCCTTCACTCTGGTGGCCTCCGATTTCATCAATCAGGTTTACCGCGAGCGCACCAGGACCTCGACTTACGACAACCCCTACAACTGATAGGACCCTCGTGAGCCGCTCGGATTGATCGCCGAACCGCGGTGAAGGCCTCGCCGGACCACTTCCGGTGAGGCCTTCACGATTTCCCGGGACGCCCCCGGCGATCACCGGCGGGGGCGCGCGTGGGAGGGTGACGTCCATGAGTGCTGCGCGGCCGGGCCGGTTCGGTGTCGTGGGAAGCGGATGGCGTTCGGAGTTCTTCCTGCGCCTCGCGAGGCGGCTTCCCGAGCGGTTGTCGGTGTCGGGCGTGGTTACCCGCACAGCGGAGCGCGGGGCCGAGGTGGAGGCCCGGTGGGGGGTGCCGACGTTCCGTTCGGTGGGGGACATGCTCGCGGCGGAGCGCCCGGAGTACGTCATCCCGTCGGTGCCGTGGCCGGTCACCCCGGAGGTCACCGCGGAAGTGGCCGGGTACGGCGTCCCGGTGCTGGCCGAGACGCCTCCGGCACCCGACCTGGACGGCTTGCGCGACCTGTGGGCCGCCGTGGGGTCCACCGGCCTGGTGCAGGTGGCCGAGCAGTACGTCCTCATGCCGGGGCACGCGGCGCGGCTGGCCGTGCTGCGGGAGGGTGTCATCGGGCAGGTGACGTCGGTGCAGATCTCCTCCACACACCTGTACCACGCGGTGTCGCTGATCAGGCACATGCTGGGGGCGGGCTTCGAGGACGCGACGGTGCACGCCCGCTCGTTCACCGCACCGCTGGCCGACCCGCTGTCCAAGGACGGCTGGTCGGGCGACGCCACCCCTGAGGACAGGGCCACCACGATCGCCACCCTGGAGTTCGCGAGCGGCACCGGCCTGTACGACTTCACCGACAACCAGTGGTGGAACCCCCTGCGCACCCGGCGCATCGTCGTGCGCGGCTCACTGGGCGAGCTGGTGGACGACCGCGTCGTACGCCTGGCCGACCCGAGGACGCCCGTGGAGTCGCCGCTGGTCCGCCGCCAGACGGGCATCGACCTCAACCTGGAGGGCTTCGAGCTGGACCACATCAGCTTCGACGGCCGGGTGGTCTACCGCAACGAGTACCAGGGGGCCCGCTTCTCCGAGGACGACCTGGCCGTCGTCGACCTGCTGTGCCGCATGACGGACTGGTGCCGCGGCGAGGCCCCCGAGCCGTACCCGCTGGCCGAAGGCTGCCAGGACCACCTGATCAGCCTGGCGATCGGCGAGTCGCTGCGCACGGGAACCGGCGTCACGACCGGCCGGGAGGCGTGGGCGGGCCACGCCGTGCCCGCCCAGGCCGCCAGGTGACGCTTCCCACCCGGCGGCCGGTGGGCACGACCCTTCGTGTCAGTCCGTGAGCACCCGCTGGTGCAGCTCGGTGACGGTCTTGCGGGCCGACTCCAGGGCGCCGGCCTGCCAGGCGATCATGTAGCTGAGCCAGTCGCCGGCGAAGTGCACCCGGCCCGCAGGCTTGTTGAGCAGCTGGTACGCGCCGGTGCGGGACGGCCAGCCGACCCAGGCGCCCTCGATGTGCGGCTGCAGCTTCCACGCCACCGACACCGACGTGGCCAGCTCGTCGCGGTACTTGGCGCCGTGGATCTTCATGCCCTGGGTGATGGCGCGCTTCTCCCGCTCGGGGTGCGGCAGCGCCGCGTAGGAGTCCGCGTTGGCGCCGTTGTGGTAGTAGCCGACCACCAGGCCGCGCCGCCCGCCGTAGCCGTACGACGGGTACCAGACCACCGACAGGTCGAGGTCGGTGTTGGTGATGCCGCCGTAGATGTCCTCGTCGGTCTCCCACCAGCGGCGTTTGTACTCAAGCCCGATCTTGCCGGACGAGGTCACCGTGGGCGTGGCCAGCGCGGCCTGCACGTCCGGCCCGAGGTTGTGCGGGGTCCTGGCCAGGATGTGCGGGGGCATCGCGGCCACGCAGAAGTCCGCCGTGATCTTCCGGGTCCTGCCGGTCTTGTCCTGGTACTCGACCTCGACGCCGTGCGGCAGGTCCGTGATCTTGGTGACCTTCGACCGCAGCGAGATCCTGTGCTTGCCGATGGCGTGCGCGAACGCCTTCGGGATGGCGTCCATGCCCCCCACCGGCTGGAACATCAGCATCGCCTGGTCGTACCCGAGTTCGAACGAGAACCGCTGCCCGACCCCGCTCGCGAACACGTCCGACAACGAGGGCACCGGCAGCAACGGCGTGCCCGGCTGCTCCCCTGCCCCCGGATCGACCGCGTGCCCCCGCCGCTCGCCCCCGGTGTAGGCGAACCCGCTTGCCTTGTTGCCGATCGCCCCGAAACCTCCGAGGAACGAGAGCAGCCGCTCCTTGTCCTGCGCCGTCAGCTTCCCGTCCAGCGCGCCACCGTCCGCGGCCGTGGCCAGCAACTCGGACACGTACCCGTACACGTCGGCCTTGGCCGTCCGCCACCGCACCGGCGCCGTCATCCCGGCCCGCTCGTTGAAGATGTACGCCTGCGCGTTGGAGTTGGTGAACACCTCCAGCTCGACCCCGAGCTCGCGCGCGTAGTCCATCGTGACCATCCACTGCGCCAGCCGCGCGGGCCCCGCGTTGAAGTAGATCCCGTCGGAGAACCGCGCGACCTGCGTTGACCCGTCCAGCTCGGTGACCCGGTCCCCGCCCCGGATCGTCCAGTTCCGCCCTCCGACCCGATCCAGCGCCTCCAGAACCGTGCAGTCGTACCCCGCCTTCCCGAGCTCGTACGCCGTGGCGAGCCCCGCGATCCCCGCCCCCAGCACGACGACCTTCTTGGCCCCTCGGCCCGTCAGCTTGAAGTCCGAGGGCCGCGGCGGTTCGAACGGTGTACGCGCCGCCGCCTCGGCGGTGGGCGCCAGCCCTAAGGCCCCCATCGTGGCGAACAGCGCCCCTGCCCCGCCCGTCGCGCCGACCGTCGTGAGGAATCCACGCCTGCTGTAACTCACAGAACACCTCCAAGATCTCTGAAGGAGTGTGAGCGCGCTCTGTTGCCGATGATCGACAGGCGTGTTCCGGGTATATTTCGGCATATTTCGCCGACATATAGATAAAACTGGATGTTTGCCGCATAACGTCCAGCCCGGTATGTGGCGACCATGGCCGGGCGTGTGGCGGCCGGCGGGGCGTGTGTCCAGCCGGAATGAGTGTGATCGCCGGCATTCTTGCCGACGGATCCGTGCGGGATCGGGCTGTTGTTCTCGGTGTGACCTTGCCGGTCGACCGCCGACGTCTCCCTCAGCAGCAGGAATGAAACTTACACGGCTGACTCGACGTGTCAGGAAAGATCACAAAGAGATCTTGACTCAGTTATTGATAGCGCTAACAATTGGTCGCGTTCTGGACCTCCGGAACATCGGGGAGACCTGCTTTCGCCGACCTCCCACTTCTCAGCCACGATAAAAGGAGCAGTCGGATGCCACGGATGAAGCCGCTCCAGCGCGGCCCGAGTTCGTTACGGGTGGTCCCGCGCGGCCGCGCGCTGACGGTCATGCTGGCGATCGCGACGGCGGTGGCGCTCTTCGCCCCGCCACCCGCCGGCGCCGCGACCCGCTACGAAGCCGAGAACGCCCGTATCTACCAGGGACGCGTGGCGTCGGACTACCCCGGGTACTCGGGCACCGGTTTCGTCGACGGCACGAACGTGATCGGCTCCTACGTGGAGTGGACCGTCCAGGCGGCCGCCGCGGGGTCCACCTCGGTGGCGCTGCGCTACGCCAACGGGACCACCGGCAACCGGCCGAGCGACATCCTGGTCAACGGCACGCTCGTCTCGTCCCGCCGGACGTTCGCCCCCACCGGCGCCTGGAGCACCTGGGCGACCAGCACGCTCACCGTCTCGCTGCGCGCCGGCACCAACACCGTCCGGGCGCGGGCCGCCACCTCCGGCGGCAACCCCAACTTCGACTACCTGGACCTCGGCACGACCTCGGCCGACACCCAGCCGCCGACCGTCCCGGGCGCTCCGGCCTGTTCGGCGATCGGCGAGACCTCGCTCACGCTGAGCTGGGGGGCGTCCACCGACAACGTCGGCGTCGTGGCCTACGACATCTACAACGACGGAAACAAGATCGACGAGGCGTCCGGCACCGCGACCTCAAAGGTGCTGACCGGCCTCAGCCCCGCCACGCAGTACCGCCTGTCGGTGTTCGGCCGCGACGCCGCCGGCAACGCCTCGTCCAGCAGCTCCCAGGCCATCTGCACCACCTCGGCCTCGTCCGACACCACGCCGCCCAGCGCGCCGGCGAACCTGACCTCGTCGGGGGTGTCCGCGAACTCCGCGAACCTGAGCTGGACCGGCTCCACCGACAACCGCGGCGTGACCTCGTACGAGGTGCGCAGTGGCAGCACCGTGTACGCGACCGTCACCGGCACCCCGCCCGCCACCTCGACCACGGTCACCGGACTGGCGTGCGCCAGCCCCTACTCCCTGAACGTGGTGGCCCGGGACGCGGTGGGCAACACCTCCACGGCGAGCAACACCGTGACCTTCACCACCGCGGCCTGCGGTGGCGGAGTGCCGTCCGGCATCACTCAGATCTCCACCGGCTGGACGGTTCCCTGGGGCATCGCGTGGCTGCCCGACGGGCAGAGCGCGCTGGTCACCGAGCGCGACAGCTTCACCATTCACCGGGTGACGCTGTCGGGGACCAAGACCCTGATCGGCACCATGCCCAACACGGTGGGCACCGGAGGCGAGGGCGGGCTGCTCGGGGTGGCCGTGGACCCGAACTGGGCGAGCAACCATTACGTGTACTTCTACCACACCGGCACCGAGGGCAACCGGGTCGCTCGGATGACCTACGACGGGACCACCCTGAGCGGTTACACGGCGCTGGTCACGGGCATTCCGAAGAACCGTTACCACAACGGCGGCCGGCTCGCGTTCGGCCCCGACGGTTACTTGTACGCCACCACCGGCGACGCGCAGACACCCAACGAGGCGCAGAACCGCGACTCGCTCGGCGGCAAGATCCTTCGGATGACCACCACCGGCAGCCCGGCCCCCGGCAATCCGTTCGGCACGCTGGTCTACAGCTACGGCCACCGCAACCCGCAGGGCATCGCCTTTGACTCCCGGGGGCGGGTGTGGGAGGCGGAGTTCGGCAACAACCGGGTCGACGAGCTCAACCTGATCAAGCCGGGACTCAACTACGGCTGGCCCGTCTGCGAGGGCACCTGCACCACCGCCGGCATGGAGAACCCCGCGCGTGAATGGGCGGTGAGCACCGCCTCTCCCAGCGGCATCGCGGTCGTCGGGGACGTCATCTACATGGCGGCGCAGCGCGGCGAGCGGTTGTGGCGGATCCCGCTGGGCTCCGGCGACACGACCGGCACACCGACCGCCTACTTCGTGGGCTCCTACGGGCGCATGCGCACCGTGATCAAGGTTCCCGGAGCCAACCAGCTCTGGCTGACCACGACCAACTCCGATGTCGCCGGAGGTGACCCGGCCGGCTCCGACCGCATCTTCCGCGTCAGCATCTCGTAGCACCGCCGCTCGATCCGTTGCCGGCGGGCGACGCGGCCGGGGCATCCCGGCCGCGTCGCCGCGTCCACGGGGCGTTCGGCGGAAGGGGGAGGTCAGAAGACGACGTCGCTGCAGAAGTAGAACGACTGGTCCATGTGGGAGGCCTGCCAGATCGTGTAGACGACGTGACGGCCGGTGCGGCTCCCCGCGGAGATGTTGTTGATCATGTAGGTGTTGCCCGGGGCGTATCGGCCGGTCTCACGGACCAGTTCGAGGTTGCTCCAGCTGAGGGGCGTGGTGGTGGCGTTGTAGCCCTGGCGGGAGATGTAGACCCGGATGTAGTTGGCGCCGTGGCTGGCCTGGTCCCACAGGTTGATGTTGAACGTGCGGGAGAGGGTGGTCGTCTTCCAGGCGCCGGGGGTGTCCATCGAGCGGTAGCGGCCGGCCGAGGTGAGACCGGCGCTGCACAGCTGGCCGTTCGGGATCGCGCCCTGGTGGTTGCCGGCGACGTTCTCACGGTAGAGGCCGTTCCAGTTCCACATGGCGGTGGTGTCGCTCTGCCATGCCTGCCAGCACATGGGGTCCTGCTGCTGCATGGAGGGGTTCTGGAAGTCGTTGCCCCAGCGCTGCCAGCAGCCGTAGTTGCGCGAGGCGGGGTTGATCGTCGAGCCGTGGGCCGACGCGGTGCCGGTGAAGGGGACGATGCTGAGCAGGGACGCGCTGACCAGCAGGGCGAGGGTGCGGAGTGTCCAGCGGCGCGAGCCGAGGAGATGGTGGGACATCGTGCGGTCTCCGTCTTCCGGTCGAGGGGATCCGGGGTGGAAGGGAGCGCTCCCGCATTAGCGAAAGTATCTGACCAGGTACGGGCGCACAAATGACAGCGCCTGGTCAACCGGACGTCGACCAGGCGCCTGTGGTGTAATTAGTTGGGCGACCAGCCAAAAGGTGCTCGGCACGTACCGCCTGACCTGCTGAAAATTTCACCTGTGCCGAACTCGCGGTGTGCGAGAGACGGCGGTCACCGCGCCCGGAGCAGGGGAGGCCGGCGAGCCCAGGTGGCCCACCGCCAGAGCCATTCGAGCGGTCCCTGCCGGAACCGGCGCAGCCAGAGGCTGGAGAACACCCACTGGCCGGTGAGGATGCCCGCGGCGATCAGCGTCACTCTCGTCGCCGACCAGGTGTGCGGCGCCCCGCCGAGGAACGGCGTGATCGCCAGCACGAGAGCCGACGCCGTCAGGTAGTTGGTCAGCGCCATCCGCCCGAGCGGCACGAAGACGGCCCGCAGCACCGAGCGCAGCGGCGTCCTGAGCAGGACCAGCAGCGTGCAGACGTACACGCCCGCGACCAGCAGCCCGGCCAGCGGGAACACGTAGGCGAACAGGGGGTCGTCGATCCGTACCCCGGCCTGCAGCCACAACGCGGGCGCCGCCGCCACGGCGAACGCCAGGCCCAGCAGGGCGGGCACCTTGGTGGAGCGCTCGATCCGCTCGATCACGCCGTACCGGGTCAGCGCCGACCCCAGCAGGAGCAGTCCCGGCACCAGCGCGACCTGCCCACCCGCGAGCACCAGCGCCGTCCCGAGAAGGACGGCGGCGACCACCGCCACCGCCCGGCGCGGCAGCCAGGTAGAAGGCAACAGCACCACCAGCCCGACGACCGCGTAGATCGCCAGAATGTCCCCCTCCCACAGCAGCAGATGATGCGCCGCCCCGATCCCGAGCAACGCCACCAGCCGCCGCAGCAGAAGCAGCCGAGGCCGTCCCGCCCGTCCTCGCGCGGACTCCAGCAACAGCGAGAACCCCACACCGAACAGCAACGCGAAGATCGGATAGATGCGCATGGGGAAAAGCAGCCCCATCCACGCCGCGTCCGTCCCCCCCTCCGCCCCCGGCCCCACGACGACGGCCCCCGCGTTGGCGATCGGCTGGACGTTGACCAGCAGAATCCCGCACAACGCGAACCCCCGCACCACATCCAACGCGATGATCCTCGGCCGAGACCCGGCCCCCTGCCCGGCCCCTGACCGCCCGGAGGACGAAGCGTCCCGCGGCACCATCGGCCCAGCACCCGCCACACTCGGCGCCGCTGACGAGGGTGGCGCCGCGTCGCGAGCACGCGGACCCGCCGACGAGAAGGAAGGGGGCTGCGACGGCATCGGCCCAGTGCCCGTCGCGTGCGGCGCCGACGAAAAGGGTGGTGTCGCGTCCTGAGCTCGCAGGACCGGCGGCGGAGAGGACGTCTGCGGCGGCATCGGTCCGGCACCGGCCGCATGCGTCGCCGCCGACGAGGATGCTGTCGCGCCGTGATCACGTGGGTCTGATGGCGCCGAGGAGGAGTTCTCAGGTGGCATAGTGCCCCAGCCTGCGGATCCGGCCGATGGACGGCATCGGTCGAAAGCAGGGAAACCCCCGTGCACGACCGTACTTTCGGCTGGTTCGGCACGGGCGTCGACTCTCATAGCCTGGGCCGTGTGAACGTACGCAACCGGCCGGTGAGCCGGCGCGACGCCGCCACAGGCACCCGCCTCGATGCGGCGCTCGCCGTGAGGCCCGCCCTGTGGGCGTCCCAGTGAGGCGGCGGGGCTTTGCGGCGAACGCCTGGCCGGGTGCGGTGTTCGCCGTGGTGCTAGCACTTTGGTTGTTCCAGTGAGGTGGCGCGGTGTTTCGGGGGACGCCTGGCCGGGTGCGGTGTTCGCCGTGGTGCTCACACTTTGGTTGTTCCAGTGAGGTGGCGGGGCTTTGCGGTGGACGCCTGGCCGGGTGCGGCCTTCGCCGTGGTGCTCACACGTTGGGTGTTCCAGTGAGGTGGCGTGGAGTTCCGGGGGACGCCTGGCTCGGTGGCGTGTTCGTCCTGGTGCTCGCCCTCTGGGCGTTCCAGCTCGCCTGGGCGCGGGGCGGCGACAAGTGGCAGTTCGGTGTCGCCACCGGGGTCGTGGTGTGCGCGATCGCCCTGCGGCGCGGACGGGGCCGCGTCTGGGCGGCGGTCGCGGGCATGGTCGTGGCGGCGGCCGCCGCGGTGGTCGCGCGGCTCGCCGAGTTGCCCAGCGAACCCGGCCCGGCGATGGCCCTGGCGCTGGCCGTGCTCGTCGGCTCCGCGGTCAGGGTGCTTCCGGTCCTGACGGCCGGGGCCGTCGCGGCCGGGGGGTTCCTGGTGGTGGCCGTCTGCGGGTTCGCCGCCGCCACCGCCGGGCTTCCCTCCGTGATGGTGCTGAACGGTGTGGCGTGGCTCGCCGCCCTCGCCGTCGGGCTCAACCTGCGCATGTTCGACATGAACCGCCGCGTCGTCGCCGAGAAGGTGCGCCGCGACGAACGCCTGGCACTGGCCAGGGAACTGCACGACGTCGTCGCCCACCACATCACCGGCATCGTGGTGCAGTCCCAGGCCGCACGGCTCGTCGCCCGCAAACACCCCGAGAAGCTGGCCGACTCACTCGCCGGCATCGAGGGAGCCGGCTCGGAGGCGCTGGCCGCGATGCGCAGCGTGGTAGGCATCCTCCGGGACGCCGACGACGCGCCCCCCGCCACCCCCGCCCCCGAAGGCCTCGGCGACCTGGTCGGCCGCTTCAGCAGCCACGGCCTCCCGGTACACCTGCGGCTCCCGGACCACGACCTCGAATGGCCACCCGAGATCACCAGCACCGTCTACCGCGTCGTCCAGGAATCCCTGACCAACGTCTCCCGCCACGCCCCCCACGCGGCCTCCGCCACCGTCAGCGTCACCGAGAACCGGAACATCGTCACCGTCGAGGTGTCCGACGACGCCCCCCAACTCCCCACCCGCCACCGCACCGGCTACGGCCTCACCGGTATGCGCGAACGCCTGGAAGCCCTCGGCGGCACCCTGCACGCCGGCCCGGCCCCCGGCACCGGCTGGTCGGTCCTCGCCACCCTGCCGGTCCCTACCCGGAGGCGCCGATGACCCTCACCGTCCTGTCGGCGGACGACGCCGTTTTGCCGGTTCCTGTCCGGAGGCGCTGATGACCATCAGGGTGCTGGTGGCCGATGACCAGGCGATGGTTCGCGGGGGACTGCGGCTCATCCTGGAGGATCAGCCGGATATCGCCGTGGTCGCGGAGGCTGCCGACGGGGCCGAGGCGGTGGAGTTGGCTCGGCGGCTCAGGCCTGACGTGTGCCTGGTGGACATTCGGATGCCTCGGCTGGACGGGCTGGAGGTCACGCGTGTGCTGGCCGGGCCCGGGGTGCCGGATCCGCTGCGGGTCGTGGTGGTCACCACCTTCGATCTCGACGAGTACGTCTATGGAGCGCTGCGCGGTGGGGCGGTGGGGTTCATCCTCAAGGACGCGGGGCCGGCCCTGCTCGTCGAGGCCGTGCGCGCGGCGAACGCCGGGGACGCGCTGGTCTCCCCGTCGGTCACCTTGCGGCTGCTGCGCCACCTCACGGCCACGAGGGCGCCGGTCGCCGGCGGGCCCGCGCGGCCGTTGTCCGAGCGGGAGACCGAGGTGGTCCGGGCCATCGGCCGGGGGCGCACCAACCAGGAGATCGCCGCGGAGCTGTTCATCTCGCTGAGCACGGTCAAGAGCCACCTTTCTGGCATTCAGGCCAAGCTCGGGCTGCGCAACCGCGTCGAGGTCGCCGCCTGGGCCTGGGAGAACCGCTTGATGGGAGACCTACGCTAGGCGCTCGATTCGAACCTGTGTACGACTCTGTGGAAACTGTGGATAACTCCAGGGACGGCGTCACTCAGGGATGATCCGGTCGGCCCGCAGCCTGCCGAACAACGCGGCGAAGGAATCAAGGGTGCCGACGTAGCCGGTGAAGCCCGCCGACCGGCTGCGGGCCATGTCGGTGAAGCACTCGACCGGCCGGTTGAGGTCGCTGTCGGTGTGCCACGGGGACGCGACGCGGTCGAGGTCGGGCTCGGCGAGCCGCTCCCGTTCGGCCAGCGCCCGCCAGGCGCCGGCCTTCCCCACCATCTGCTCCTCCAGCGGCCGGGGCCGCACCGCGTATCCCTCCGGCTCGACGTCCAGCAGCTCCGCGACGCGCGGCCACATCCAGCGCCAGCGGAACACGTCCCCGTTCGCGGTGTTGTACGCCTGGCTGGGCAGGCCCTCGGCGGTCGCCGCCCAGATCATCTGACGCGCCAGCAGGCCGGCGTCGGTCACGTCGGTGACGCCGTTCCACTGCACCTCGTTGCCCGGGAAGACGAACGGCCGCCCCTCCGCACGGCACAGGGACGCCCACACCGCAAGCGTCATCCCCATGTTCATGGCGTTGCCCACCGCGTGCCCGATGATCGAGTGAGACCGGTGCACGCTCCACGCGAACCCGTCCCGCTCAGCGGCCCGCCACAGCTCGTCCTCCTGCGCGTAGTAGAAGTTCGGCATCGGCAGGCGCGGCTCGTCCTCGTGGAACGGCGTGTCGCGCGTCTCCCCGACGGCGTACGCCTCGAACGGGCCGAGGTAGTGCTTGAGGCCGGTCAGCAGCGCGACGTGGCGGGCGGACGGCCCCGTCACGTCCAGGACGTTCCGCACCATGGCGGAGTTGACCGTGATGTTCTCCGCCTCCGTCGGCCTGCGGCTCCACGCGGTGACGAACACGTGCGCGGGCGCGAGGCCCGCCAGCGCCGCACCGACCGACCCGGCGTCGGTGAGGTCGGCCCGGACGTTCCGCACGCCGGCCTGCGCCGCCGGGGGCCGCCGCGACAGGCTCACCACCTGCCGTCCCTGGTCGACAAGCTCCTGGCACACGGCACGGCCGGCGATCCCGGTCCCGCCGACGACCAGGGCGAGCGCGTCGGTGTCTGTCATGATCACCCATACTCCCGTCCGTCGCGGGACCCGCGCGGAGGGCTGTCCGCGCCCCCGGTCCCGGCTTACGAAAACCTGGTGCGCCGTTGGCGTTCGGCTGGCCCCGGGTGGTCAACCACGAACATAGCGTGAAGGTATGCCTGAAGCGGGAAACTTGTTCGGCGGTGACGGCAGGTACCCGCCCATCGCCGAGCACGGCATGATCGGCGACCTGCGCACGGTCGCGCTGGTGGACACCAAGGGCACGATCGACTGGTACTGCTCCCCCCGCTTCGACGCGCCGAGTGTGTTCGGGTCGATCCTGGACGCCGACCGGGGCGGGTCGTTCGAGCTCGGCGTGGACGTGCCGTGCACCACCAAGCAGTTCTACTTCCCCGACACCAACGTGCTGATCACCCGGTTCTTCGCCGCCGACGGCGTGGGCGAGATCCAGGACTTCATGCCGATCCCCGAGGACGCCAGGGAGGCCGACCGGCACCGGCTGATCCGCCGCATCATCTGTGTGCGGGGCGCCCTGCCGTTCCGCGCCCGCGTGGCACCCCGGTTCGGGTACGGCGCCGAGCCGCACACGCTGCGCCTGGAGGACGACCGGGCGATCTTCACCTCCCCGTCCCTGGGCCTCGCCCTGACCGCCACCGTGCCGATCGAGCAGGACGGGCAGGACGTCCGCGCCAGGTTCGAGCTCCAGGAGGGCGAGACCGCCGTCTTCGCCCTCGACCGCGACGTCGAGTCGCTGGTGTCCCGGGACTGCCCGATCGCCGAGGCCGAGGAGGAGTTCACCGCCACCGTGGCGTACTGGCGGCGCTGGCTGTCCGGCTCGCGGTACCGGGGCCGGTGGCGGGAGATGGTGCACCGCTCCGCGCTGACGCTGAAGCTGCTCACCTACGCCCCGACCGGAGGCATCGTCGCCGCGCCCACCACCAGCCTGCCCGAGCGGATCGGCGGCGAGCGCAACTGGGACTACCGCTACGTGTGGATCCGTGACGCCGCGTTCTGCGTGTACGCGCTGCTCAGGCTGGGCTTCACCGAAGAGGCCGAATCCTTCATGGGCTTCCTCTCCGAGCACGTCACGCTCTCCGACGACAGCCCGACGGGCCCGCTGCAGATCATGTACCGCATCGACGGCGGCCGGGAGATCCCCGAACGCGAGCTCGGCCACCTGGAGGGCTACCAGGGCTCGGCCCCCGTGCGCGTCGGCAACGCCGCCGCCGACCAGCTCCAGCTCGACATCTACGGCGCCCTGATCGACTCGATCTACCTGTACGACAAGTGGGCCCAGCCGATCTCCAGCGACCGCTGGGACGAGCTGTGCCTCCTGGTCGACTGGGTCTGCGCCAACTGGGACCAGCCCGACGAGGGCGTCTGGGAGACCCGCGGCGGACGCCACGACTACGTCTACTCCCGCCTGATGTGCTGGGTCTCCATCGAACGCGCGATGCGCATGGCCGCCCGCCGCGGCCTCCCCGCCGACATCCCCCGCTGGCGCCACGCCAGAGACGAGATCTACCGCCAGATCATGCGCCGAGGCTGGTCTCCCGCCCTCGGCGCCTTCGCCCAGCACCTGGACGGCGACCTCCTGGACGCCTCCGTCCTCATGATGCCCCTGGCCAAGTTCGTCTCCCCCACCGACCCCAAATGGCTCTCCACCCTGGACACCCTCGGCCGCGTCCTGGTCTCCGACTCCCTCGTCTACCGCTACGACATCCAAGCCAGCCCCGACGGCCTCACCGGCCCAGAAGGCACCTTCTCCATCTGCTCCTTCTGGTACGTGGAGGCCCTGGCCCGCGCCGGCCGCGTAGAAGAAGCCCGCCTGGCCTTCGAAAAGATGCTCACCTACGCCAACCACGTAGGCCTATACGCCGAAGAAATAGGCCACACCGGCGAACAACTAGGCAACTTCCCCCAAGCCTTCACCCACCTGGCCCTGATCAGCGCCGCCTTCAACCTCGACCACGCCCTCGGCTGACCCGTATCGCGGCAGCTCTCCCGGAAATGGTGCCTCCGGCGCTGTCTTCTTTCAGGCGACCCTCGCCTGCTCCTCCGACGGTCCGTTGCGCGTGCCGTGCGCCACCTCCCGAGAGGACATGGCGAGGAGGCGGGTCTGATTTCCCTTGTGCAATTCTGTCCGGTATGGCTTCTCTAGGTCATCCGCGATCCTGGTCAGTGTGACTGGGCCGGATTCATCATCTTTGATATGGGATCGATGAACGCATCGTTCGTATGTGCGGGATCATTGGAGGGACCGTTGCCGCGCCGGTATTCGATTTGGAACCATATGGTGCGGCCGGACTGGTGGTCGTAGACGCCCCACGAACTGGAGATGCGCGCTACCAGTAGCAGGCCTCGGCCGCCCTCCGACAGGGCGGCGCCGCGGATGCGAGGGGTGCTGTCGCTTCCGGCGTCCACGACGTCCACGTGGATGCGGTCGTGGCAATCGGCGATCGCGAGTGTCACCTTTCCGCCTTCGCGGGAGTCCGAGTGGAGCAAGGCGGACCTTCGACCGGCTACCGGACCACGTCACCGCCGACCACTCGGGCCATGGCTTCCCGCTGGAAGCAGTCCTCTGGAACGAAACGTACGCCACCCATCTCCTCCACACCCTCCCCGAGAAGGCTCGCACCCTTCCCGACGCTCATGAGTTGCACGCCTTGACGGCGTAGGAGGGGCAGCGATGTCTCTGATTCACGATCTCCGCGTCGTCGGCGGCTTGCGCTGCGGGGCGTCGTGGGCTGGGTGAGGGTCGCCTGAGAAGGACAGCGCCGAAGGCACCGTTTCGAGAGTGCTGGGTGATGGTCGTTAGGGCGACTTGAATGCGGTGATGCCGCAGACCTCTGGGATGGCGGTCATGGGGATGTCCTCGGTGAGGCTGCGGACCAGTAGGGCTTCTATGCCTAGGAGCATTTTCTTGGCGGTTTCTCGGGGGAGGTAGGCGGTGTCGATGATGATGCTCAGTTGGGCGGTGTCGGGGGCGGTGCCTATGGTGAAGAAGACTTTGAAGCGGACGCCTGGCCAGGCGTTTTTTATGGTTATGCGGGTTTTGGGGAGGAGGGGGGTTACGTCGGCGGTGGGGGCCAGGTGGGGGA
This sequence comes from Sphaerisporangium aureirubrum, assembly GCF_042658925.1. Taxonomy (NCBI): domain Bacteria; kingdom Bacillati; phylum Actinomycetota; class Actinomycetes; order Streptosporangiales; family Streptosporangiaceae; genus Sphaerisporangium; species Sphaerisporangium aureirubrum. The sequence continues at coordinate 28,407 of NZ_JBHSRF010000013.1, read as the reverse complement.
GGGAGGGCCAGGTGGTGCCGCCTCGGCGGTCGTTCAGGAAGGCGTCGAGGTCGGGTTCGGTGCCGCGGGTCCGGCCTATTTCCTCTCGCATGGCGACCATGGCGAAGGGGTCGTAGTGGGCGTTGCGGTAGGCCATCAAAGCGCTGCGGTGGGCTTCCTGGCAGGTGGTGGGGAAGTCCGAGGTGGGGAGGGGGAGGACGAAGAGGCCGTCTTGGCCTACGGTGCCCACCATCGTGCGGGTGCGGGGGTCGCGGCGGTTGCTGTGGACCAGCTGCATGACGGCTCGGGGGCGGGCGCTCACGGTGGCGAGGACGGTGGCGCAGGCGGCGAGCAGGACGCTGGTGGTGCTGATGGTCCAGCGGGTCGCCAGGCGTTCGGCGCCTATGGCCAGTGCGACGGACTCCATGCCCACCTCTATGAAGCGGGGGTCCTCGGGCTCGCGGGGGGCGTGGTCGAAGACCTCCAGGGGGACGTCTTCGAGGATCGAGCGCCAGTAGCGGATCGAGCGTTCCGAGCGGGACCGGAACGACTCCTCCAGTTCCAGTTCCGCCTGGTCCATGGGCTGCCAGTCGGCGGGGGGCAGCTCTTCGCCGCGCAGCAAAGAACGCCACTCGGCGGCCAGCAGCGCCAGGGCCTGGAAGTCGACGGCCAGGTGGGAGAAGGTGAACGCCAGGGCCATGGGGCGGTCGTTCTTGATGACGACGGCGCAGCGCAGCGGCAGGTCGGTGTCGTGGGCGAAGACGGTTTCGCTCATCTCGGCGGCCAGCCGTTCGGCGGCCTGGAGCGCGCGTTCCTCGCCGGCCTCCACCAGCTCCACGGTCAGCTCACCTTCACGGGTCACCCGCTGCACGGGGCCGTCGGGGGTGGCGGCGAAGGTGGTCCGCAGGCTTTCGTGGCGTTCCAGGAGCGCGCGCAGGGCGTCCAGCACGGTGGCGAGGTCGCGTTTGCCGTAGACGGGGAGCACCCAGGGGCAGTTGAGGAACGACTGGCTGGGTCCCATCAGATGGACGGCGCGCCACATCAGGCGCTGGCCCCAGGTGAGCGTCGAGACGCCGTCCCGGATGCCGCGGAACGGCACCGTGGCGGAGGTCCCGATCAGCACGGCTTCCCCGCCAGCAGGTCCGCGACGTGGGTGGCCAGGGCGTCGACGCTCTCGAAGGAGGACAGGTCGCCGCTGAGGTCGACGTCCACGCCGTAGGTGTCCTCCAGGGCGTCGATGAGACGGATCCGGGCCAGGGACGTGAGGCCGAGCGCGGAGAGCGAGTGGCCGGTCGTCAGCACGTCGTCGGCGCGGACCTCGCCGCCGGAGGCGCTCGCGATCATGTCGGCCAGGTCCCGCCTGAGCCGTGCGGCGTCCACGGCCGTCCGCCGTGTTGTGGACTCGGTCATCTCCTGACCTCCGTGGTCTCGTTGAGGGTGGGGACGGTGCCGCGCAGGGCCTGGACGCCGACCAGGTCGTCGGCGATGGCGTCGGGCACCTCGTGGTCGAAGCGGGCGAGCGCGGGGACGCGCATCGCGATCAGCGTGATCAGCAGGATGGCGGCGCCGAAGAGCAGGTACATGAAGCCGATGCCCCGGCCGGGGCCGGTGCCGATGAGCGCGCCGACGGTGGGGGCGAGTGCGCCGCCGTCCAGCAACAGCGGGTCGAGCACCGAGGCCGCGTACGGGGCGACCAGGCCGAAGCCGATGGGCAGCGTGGACCAGGCGATGAGGGTGTTCATGGCGAACACCCGGCCGTGGAACCGCTGCGGCACCTTCACCTGCACGATGGTGGAGTAGATGCCGTTGAGCAGGGTGACCCAGGCCGTCATGCCGCACACGCCGACGGCGATCACGGTCAGGTCGGCGCGCAGGCCGGTGACCACGCTGAAGCAGCCGAGCGCCAGCGTGCACAGCAGCACGCCGCGCAGCCGCATCCGTCGCGGCCCGCCCCAGACGATCATGACCAGCGCCCCGGCGAAAGTGCCCACCCCGGCGAGGAACGAGATCCTGCCCACGTCGGCGAGCCCGGCGAACGACAGCACCAGCGGCCCGAACATCAGCAGCAGCGGGGACAGGAACACGTTCAGCACGACGAAGAACAGCAGCATGCCGACGAAGCCGCGATGCCCGAGGGAGTACCGCAGCCCGCCGAGGATCTCGGCCGTGATGGTCTCCCTGCGCTGCCAGGCCATGGTGGCGGGGAACCGCACCACCAGCAGCACGACGATCGCCACCGCGTAGCTGACCACGTCCAGTATCAGGATGCCGCCGAGCCCGATCCCGGCCAGCAGCCCGACGGCGAAGATGGGCACGAGCAGCTGCGCGGTGCCGAAGCCCAGCTGCGCGATGCCGTTGGCGTGCCCGAGGAAGTGCTTGGGCACGAGCTGGGGAATGGCCGTCGCGTACGCGATGCGCTGGAAGGTCAGCGCGACCGACAGGCACCCGAGCAGGGGATAGACGGCGCCCACGGAGAGATTCCCGGTCCACAGCAGCAGCCCGAACGCGAGCTGCGTCGAGAACGCGGCGACGTCCCCGGCCAGCATCACGCGGCGCCGGCTCGACCGGTCGATGATCGCTCCGGCGACGGGGGCGGTGAGCAGGCCGGGCACCAGGCCGACCACCGCCAGCAGGGCGAACTGCACCACCGACCCGGTGGTGGTGTAGATCCACAGCGGGACGGCGAACTCGGTCAGCGCCGAGCCGGTCACCGACACCAGCTGGCTGCCCGCGACGGCGAGGAACCGCGCGAGGCTCGGCTGGACCCCGGCGGACCGCACCGGCGTCGCGGAACGGGACACGTCGTGCAGCCACCACGTGGCGTCCGGTGGCCGCGCGGGTTTTTTCAGCCGCTCGGTGTCCGGCGCGGCGGCGAGTGCCCGGTGGGTGGCGGTGACGATCTCGGCCACCTCGGCGGCGCGGTACTTCAGGAAGAAGTGCCCGGCCTCCGCGAGCACGACCACGGCCGAGGTGGACGTCAGGAAGTGCCACTCGCGGAAGCGCTCCTGGTAGTAGTCCGTCGCCGGGTCCTCGCTGCCGACCACGCTGATCACCGGGGCGCGCAGCCGGTCGGCGCCCGTCTCGAACAGGCGGGTGTAGTAGTCCTCGGACTCCCGCGAGTCGCGGCGCATGTTCCGCACGATGCGGCGTGCCTGCGCGGGGTCGATGTCGCCCATGTCCAGCCCGAGCGAGATCAGCCAGTTGACGTACCGCTGGTCGCCGCGCAGCCGCTCCGCCTCGGCGAGCTTCGCGATCCGCGACATCAGCCGGCCGCGCGGCCGGGCGAACGGGAAGATCCCCCCGATGTACACGGCGGCGAGCTCCCGCCCCGCGGCCTCCAGCCGCCGGGCCACCTCCACGCTCAGCGCCGAGCCGACGCCGCAGTGCCCGTACACGACGATCGGGCCGTCGACCTTCTCCAGGACCTCCCGCACGATCGACCCCGCCAGCTCGTCGAACGGCAGCGACTCCTCGTCCACGCCGACGTCGTGCCCGGGGATCGCCACCGACCACAGCGCGTGCCCGTCCGGCAGGGCGTCGGCGAGCGGCTGGTACACGACCGCGCTGCCCCCGCCGTACGGCACGCAGACGTAGCTCAGCACGGGCGTCGTGCTGCGGGCCCGCGTCAGCCGGTGCACCAGCGAGCGGGGCCCGCGCTGTTCGGAGGGCGTGTCGGCGAGCGCGGCCAGTTCCCGGATGGTGGGGTGCTTGAAGACGTCCATCACGCTGACCGCGACGCCCGCCTGCTTGCGCAGCCGCGCCACCACCTGGGTGGCGAGCAGCGAGTGCCCGCCGAGGTCGAAGAAGTCGTCGTCCACGCCGACCGCCTCGACGCCGAGGAGCTCGCCCCAGATAGCGGCGAGGGCCAGCTCGGTGGGGGTGCCGGGCGCGATGAACTCCACCCCGGCGTCCCGGCCGGCGACGGGGGCGGGCAGCGCGCGGCGGTCCAGCTTGCCGCTCGGGCCGAGCGGCAGGGCCGCCAGGGTGACGTAGCCGCTCGGCACCATGTAGTCGGGCAGCGTCCGCTTCAGCCCGGCCCGCACGGCGGCGTGGTCGAGCACCTGGTCGAGGACCTGGTCGAGGCTCTGCCCGGGGTCGGCGTCGCCGGGTGTGATGTACGCGACCAGGCGGGGGTCGCCGGGACGGTCCTCCCGGACGATCACCGCGGCGTCCCTGACGGCGGGCAGCGCGCGCAGCGCCGCCTCGATCTCGCCGAGCTCGATCCGCAGGCCGCGCAGCTTGACCTGGCCGTCCATCCGGCCGAGGAACTCCAGGGCGCCGTCGGGACGGCGCCTCGCCAGGTCCCCGGTGCGGTACAGCCGGGATCCGGGCGGCCCGTACGGGTTCGCCACGAACCGTTCGGCGGTGAGGCCGGGGCGGTTGAGGTACCCCTGGGCAAGCTGGGCGCCGCCGATGAACAGCTCGCCTGGCACGCCGATCGGCGCGGGGGCCATGGCGGCGTCGAGCACGTACAGCGCGGTGTTGGCGACCGGCGTGCCGATCGGCACCCGGGCCGCCACGGCGAGCGTCGCGGGCAGGCAGTGCCAGGACGACACGTCGACGGCCGCCTCGGTGGGGCCGTACAGGTTGTGCAGCTCGGCCCCGGGCAGCGTCTCCAGGCAGCGGCGGGCGAGGTCGGCGGGCAGTTCCTCGCCCGAGCAGATCACCCGGCGCAGCGGGCGGCAGTCCGCCGCCTCCTCCTCGGCGAGGAACGCGGCCAGCATCGACGGCACGAAGTGGACGGTGGTGACGCCCTCGGTGACGAACAGGTCGCGCAGGTACGCCGCGTCCTTGTGGCCGCCGGGCGTGGCGAGCACCAGGCTCGCGCCGCACCGCAGCGGCCAGAACAGCTCCCACACCGACACGTCGAAGCTCACCGGGGTCTTCTGCGCCACCACGTCGCCCGCGCCGATCCCGTACCGCTCCTGCATCCAGTCGAGCCGGTTGGCGATGCCGCCGTGGGTGTTCGGCACGCCCTTGGGCCGCCCGGTGGAGCCCGAGGTGTAGATGACGTACGCGACGTCGCCGGGCTCCGTGCGCGGCAGCGGCCCGGGGCCGCCCGTCCACACGTCCGGGTCGTCCAGGTCCAGGACGACCGCGGCGGTGCCCGGCAGCGTGGGCCGTATCTTCCGCTGGGTGAGCAGCGCGGCGGGTGCGGCGTCCGACAGCATGAACGCCACCCGGTCGGCCGGGTAGTCGGGGTCCACCGGCAGGTACGCAGCGCCGGCCTTGAGCACGCCGAGCAGGCCGGGCAGCAGCTCCAGCGACCGCTCGGCGCAGACGGCGACCACCGATCCGGCGCCGACCCCGTGGCCGCGCAGCGTGCGCGCCACCCGGTCGGCCGCCGCGTCCAGCTCGGCGTACGTCAGCGACCGCCCCTCGAAGCGCACCGCCACCGCGTCCGGCGTGCGCGCCGCCTGCTCCTCGATCGGCCCGTGCAGGGTGGCCTCGCCTGGGTACGTGACCGCGGTGTCGTTCCAGCCGCCGACGACCAGGCGCCGTTCCTCGTCGGTGAGCAGGTCGATCTGGGAGAGCCGCAGCTCGGGCCGGGCGACGACCCGCTCCAGCAGGGCACGCAGGTGGCCGGCCAGCCGTTCGACCGTGGCGGCCTCGAACAGGTCGGTGTTGTAGACGAACAGGCCGGACAGGCCACCGCCGGGGTCGTCGGCGACGTACAGCTCCAGGTCGTACCGGGTCGCCCAGGTGTCCAGCGGGAAGTCCGCGACGGTCAGCCCGGCCGGCGGGTCGACGGTCCCGGTGCGGTAGTTCTGCATCGCGAGGATGACGCCGAACAGCGGCGACCTGGACACGTCGCGCGGCAGGTCCAGCTCCGAGACGAGCTGCTCGAACGGCAGGTCCTGGTGGGCGAGCGCGTCCACGGCGACGCCGCGCACGCGGCGCAGCAGGTCCGTGAACGCCGGGTCGTCCGACAGGTCGACCCGCATGGTCAGCATGTTGACGAAGCAGCCGACGACCCCGTCCAGCTCGGGCACCTGCCGCCCCGCCACCGGGGATCCCACGGCGACGTCGCCGGTGCCCGCGTACCGGCCGAGCAGCGCGGTGAAGGCGGCGAGCATCGTCATGTACGGCGTGGCGCCGTGCGCGCGGCCGAGCTCCGCCAGCGCCCCGGCGAGCTCGGGGCCCAGCGGGAAGCCGCACGCCGCGCCGCCGTAGGTGCGCTCCGGCGGGCGGGGCCGGTCGGACGGCAGGTCCAGCGGCTCCAGCCCGGCCAGCCGGTCCCGCCAGAACGCGAGGTCGCGCTCCGACGGCGCCAGACCGCGCTGCCAGGCCGCGTAGTCGCCGTAGCCCACCTCGGGGACCGGCGGTGTGCCTCCCTCGTAGCGGGTGAAGACCTCGCGCAGCAGCAGGTCGGCGGACCAGCCGTCGGAGGCGATGTGGTGCGTCGCGATCACCAGGACGTGGTCCTCGGCGTCCAGCCGGACCAGCAGCGCCCGCGCCACCGGCCCTTCGGTCAGGTCGAACGGCGTCGCGAGGAAACCTTCCACCAGGGCCCTGGCGGTGGCGTCGTCCGGCACGTCGAGGACGGTCAGCGGCAGCGTGACGTCGGCCGCGACCACCACCTGCGGCCGGCCGTCCCAGGTCGCCGGGTAGCGCATGCGCAGCGCGTCGTGCCCCGCCGCCACGGCGTCCAGCGCGGCGGCCAGCGCGTCCGCGTCGAGTGGGCCGCGCAGCCGCAGCGTGAGCGGGATGGTGAGCTGCGTGGTGCCCGGCGCGAACTGCTCAAGGAACCACAGCCGCTCCTGCGCGTGCGACAACGGCGGCGGCTCCCCGCCGGGCCGCGCCGTGATGGTCCGCCTCGGCACGGCCGCCGCGCCCCGCCGCAGCTTCTGCGCCAGCAACGCCTGCTTGGTGGCCGACAGCCCTTCCGCCCCCGGGTCGGTCACTTCGGCACCTCCTCCTCGTCGAGCAGGTGGGCCGCCTCGGCTTCGGACAGCCCGGTCAGCTGCTCGATCAGCAGCTTCTCGACCGCGGTGGCCAGCCCGGCGACGGTCGGATGGTCGAACACCATGCGGATCGGCACGTCCGCGTCGAGCGCGTTGCGCAGCAGGGCCGCCACGCGGGTCGCCAGCAGCGAGTGGCCGCCGAGGGCGAAGAAGTCGTCCAGCGCGCCGACCCGCTCGGTGTCCAGGCCGAGCACCTCGGCCCACACCCCGGCCACCAGCGCCTCGGCGTCGGTGCGGGGCGGCACGAACCGCGCGGCGGGTTCCGGGCCGGGCACCGGCAGGGCCGCGTGGTCCACCTTGCCGGTGACCGTGAGCGGCAACGCGTCCAGCCGCACCCAGCCCGAGGGCACCAGGTGCGCGGGCAGGGCCGCGCCGAGGTGACGGCGCAGCTCGCCGGGGTCCGCCGAGCCGGCCACGTACGCCACCAGCCGGTCCCCGTCCGCGTTTACCACCGCCTGGCGCACCCCCGGGTGGGTCAGCAGCGCCGCCGCCACCTCGCCCGGCTCCACGCGGAAGCCGCGCACCTTCACCTGAGCGTCGAAGCGGCCGAGGAACTCGAGGTTCCCGTCCGGCCGCGTCCGCACCCGGTCCCCGGTGCGGTACAGCCGGGCTCCGGGTGGGCCGTACGGGTCGGCGACGAAGCGTTCGGCGGTGAGCGCGGGGCGGCCGAGGTAGCCCCGGGCGAGGCCCGCGCCGCCGAGGCACAGCTCACCGGGCACGCCGGGCGGCACCGGCTCGCCGTACCGGCCGAGGACGCGCGCGACCGTGCCGCCGAGCGGGCGGCCGATCGGCGGGAGGTGTCCGGCGTCCGCCGCGCCGAGGGTGGCCGCCGTGGCGATGACGGTCGCCTCGGTCGGGCCGTAGGTGTTGACCAGCGTCACCCCGTCGCCGAACCGGGCACGCCACCGGGCCACGGCGGCGGCGTGCGCCTGCTCGCCGCCGAGGATCACCAGCCGCAGCCGCTCCGGCCAGGTCACGTCGTCGAGCGCCTCGGTGAGCCGGTGCCAGTACGCGGTGGGCAGGTCCAGGACGGTGACGCCGCGGCCCTCCGGCGCGCGCAGCACGTCCGGCAGGGTGGCGGCGCCGTCGGGAAGCATCAGCACCGAGGCGCCCGCCGTCAGCGCCGGGTACAGCTCCTCGGCGTGCGCGTCGAAGCTGAGCGACGCGAACTGCACGACCCGGTCACCCGGCCGGACGCCGTACTCCCGCCGCATCCACCGCACCCGCCCGGCCAGGGCGCCGTGCTCGACCAGCACTCCCTTCGGCAGGCCCGTCGACCCCGAGGTGTAGATCACGTACGCCGGGTCGCCGGGCCGGACCGGGTGCCATTCACCCTCGGCGTCCCCGGGCACCTGGACGGGTCCGGGCTCCCCGGCGCGTCCGGTGGATCCGGCCGCCTCGGTGGTGACGAGCGCGGTGCCCTCCGGCAGCCGGGAGGCGAGTCCGGCGTCGGTCACCACCAGGCGCGCGCCGCTGTCGGCGATCAGCCAGGCGAGCCGCTCGTCGGGGTACTCCGGGTCGAGCGGCAGGTACGCGCCCCCGGCCCGCCACACCGCGAGCAGCGCCGCAAGCGCGTCGGCCGACCGGCCGAGGCACACGCCGACCACGTCCCCGGGCGTCACGCCGGCCCGCCGGAGCGCGGCCGCGAGCCGCGCCGTCCGGGTGCCGAGCTCGGCGTAGCTCACCCGCTCGCCGCCGCACACCAGCGCCGTGGCTGCGGGCGTCGCGGCGACCGCCCGCGCGACCAGCGCGGGCACTGTCCCGGCGTCGTCGTGGACCGCGGCGTGATCGGCGGAGTGTCCAGTGGGATGGTCGGCGGAGTGGTCGGTGAGGTGGCCGGTGGTGTGCTCGCCGGCCAGGGCCGCGGTGTCGGCGGTGGTCAGCATCGGGAGGTGGGAGATCCGTGTGCCGGGGGCGTCCGCGACGCCCCGCAGCAACACGTCGAACCGCGCCGCCAGCCCCTGGATCGTGGCGGCGTGGAACAGGGTGGCGTCGTAGCCGAGCACGGCGATAAGGCCCTGCTCGCCCCGCCAGGTCTCCAGGGCCAGATCGAACTTCGCCTGCCGGTACCCGCCGTCGAAGAGCTCCACCCCGAGGTCCCCGACCCGCTCCGGCGGGGTGCCGTCGCCGACCTGGCTGTGCAGGATCACCATGGTCGACAGCAACGGGTTGTGGTGGATGTCGCGCGGCACGCCCAGTTCGCCGATGAGCCGTTCGAACGGCACCGTGCGGTGGGTGTGCGCGTCGAGCACGGTGCGCCGGGTGGCGTCGAGCAGGTCGCCGAACTCCGGGTCCCCGCGGAGGTCGCCCCGCAGGACCAGCGTGTCGGTGAGGTAGCCGATGACCGGCTCCAGCTCGACCCGGTCCCTGGCCGCCCACGGCGTGCCGACCAGGATGTCCTCCTGCCCGGTGTGCCGGGCGAGCAGCACCTGGTACGCGGCGACCAGCACCATGAACAGGGACGCCCCGTGCTCCTGCGCCACCCGCTCCAGGCGCGCCACGACCTCCTCGGGCACCCGGAAGGTGTGGAAGGCGCCCTCGGGCCGCCGCCCGGCGGGCTTGTCCGTCGGCAGCTCCAGGCGGGACGGCTCGGCGAGCCGGTCGCGCCAGTACGCGAGCGACGCCTCGGCCGCCGCGCCCGAGTCCCGCTCCCGCTGCCACAGCGCGATGTCGCCGTACTGCACCGGCAGCGGGGGCAGCCCGGGCTCGGTGCCCGCGACCCGCGCCTGGTAGAAGGCGAACAGGTCGTCGAACAGGATGCTGTTGGACCAGCCGTCGGCGACGATGTGGTGCAGCGAGAAGCACAGCACGTGGTCGTCGCGACCGAGGGTGAGCAGCCCGGCCCGCAGCGGCGGCGCCGCGGCCAGGTCGAACGGCGCGTTGACCCGCACGGCGACCAGCCGCCGCGCCTCCTCTTCGGGGTCGGCGGCGCCGGTCAGGTCGATCCGGTCGATCCGCACGGGGCCGGGCGGGTCGATGACCGCGATCGGCGCGCCGTCGATGTCGGGGAACGACGTGCGCAGGCTCTCGTGCCGCGCCACCACCGCGTCCAGCGCGTCCCCGAGCGCACGGATGTCCAGGGGCCCGCGCAGCCGCAGCACGAGGTACATGTTGTACGAGGCGTCGTCGGGGTCGAACCGCTGCAGGAACCACAGCCGTTCCTGCGCGAACGACAGCGGCGGGGCCACCCCGGCGGGCCGGGGCCGCACCCCCGCCTGGAGCGTGTCGCCGGGGGCCTCGTCCGCCTCGGCGCGCAGGCGCGTGATCTCCTCGACCACCCCGCCGACGGTGGGGTCGTCGAAGAAAGCGTCCAGCGACACGTCCACCCCGAGGCGCTCCCTGATCCGCGCCGTGATCTGGGTCATGGTGAGCGAGTGGCCGCCGAGGTCGAACAGGTCGTCGTCGGCGCCGATCTCGTGGACGTCGTCCGGCTCCAGGACCTCCAGCCAGATGCGCCGGACCTCCTCGACCAGGTCCGAACCGGGAGGCGGGCCGGCGGCCGGGGGGTCCGCCTGGCGTACGGGCTCCGGCAGCGCCGCGCGGTCGAGCTTGCCGACGGGGGTCAGCGGGAGGGCGTCCAGCACGACGTACGCGCTCGGCAGCAGCGGCTGCGGCAGCGTCCGCGCCAGGTGCGCGGTCAGCGTGCCGGGGTCGGGGGCCGCGCCGGGCGCGGGCACGATGTAAGCGATCAGGCGGTGATCGTCCGGATCCCCGCCGCGGACGATCACCGCCGTCTCGCCGACCTGGGGGTGGTCCAGCAGCCGGGCCTCGATCTCGCCGAGCTCGATCCGGTGGCCGAGCACCTTGACCTGGCCGTCGTCGCGGCCGATGAACTCGATCTCGCCGTCGGCGCGGTAGCGGGCCAGGTCGCCGGTGCGGTACAGCCGCGACCCGGGCGGGCCGAACGGGTCGGGGACGAACCGTTCCGCCGTGCGGTCCGGCCTGGCCCGGTAGCCGCGCGCCACTCCGGCCCCCGCGACGCACAGCTCGCCCGCGACGCCCACGGGCACCGGGCGCATCGACGCGTCGAGGATGTGGATCTGGGTGTTGGCGATGGGACGGCCGATGGTGACCGTCTCGCCGGGCTCGCCCGACGTGCTCCAGATGGTGGTCTCGGTGGGGCCGTACACGTTGACGACGCGGTCGCAGCGGGCGCGCAGCTCGGCGGCGAGCGGGGCGGGCAGCGCCTCGCCGCCGGTGAGCGCGGTCACCCCGCCGATGCCGCCCGGCAGCAGCAGCCGCCACACCGACGGGGTGGCCTGCACATGGGTGACGCCCTGCTCGGCGACCATGCGGGCCAGCGCCTCCGGCCGCCGTACGGCGCCGTGCGGGGCGACCACCACCCGGCCGCCGGTGACCAGCGGCAGGTAGACCTCCAGGGCGAAGATGTCGAAGGCGGGAGAGGTGAGGGCGAGCCATGTGTCGCCGGCGCTCGCCTGGAGCCGGTCGCGCATCGCGAGCAGCAGGTTGGCCAGGTTGCCGTGGTCGACCTCCACGCCCTTCGGGCGGCCGGTGGACCCCGAGGTGTAGATGACGTAGGCGATCTCGCCGGGCAGCGGCGGCCGTGACGGCTCGGCCGGCACCGGAGCCGTGTCCGGCTCCCCGTCCACGACGAGCACCGGCCCCGGCAGGTGGCCGGGCGCGGCGGTCTCGGACAGCAGCAGCCGGGGCCGGGCGTCGGCCACGATCATCGCGAGCCGCTCCGCCGGGTGGTCCGGGTCGAGCGGCAGGTAGGCGGCCCCGGCCTTGTGCACGGCGAGCAGGGCGGCCATCAGCGTGTCGGACCGCCGCAGGTGCACGGCCACCAGGTCCCCGCGCCCCACGCCTGCGGCCCGCAGCCGGTGGGCGAGCCTCGCCGCCGCGGCGTCGAGCTCGGCGAAGGTCAGCGAGCGGCCCTCGAACGTCACGGCGACCGCGTCCGGGCGGGCCCGTACCCGCTCGGCGAACAGGCCGGGCAGCGTCGCCTCCCCCGGGTACGCCGCCGCGGTGTCGTTCCAGTCGACGAGCACGCTCCGCAGCTCCGCCGGGGAAAGGATCTCCAGGTCGGCCAGCCGGGCGGCGGGGTCGGCGGCGGCGTGGCGCAGCAGGGCGCGCAGGCCGTCGGCGAACCGCGCGGCGGTGTCCCGGCCGACGGCCGCCGGGTCGAACCGCACGCTCATCGCGAGCCCGTCCGGGCCGTCCACGAACTGCAGGTGCAGCGCGTTGCGCGTGCCCCCGCCGAACATCATCCGGTCGACGGTGACGTCCAGGCCGGGGAAGACCGGTTCGGCGCCGCCGTCCCGCCTGCGGTAGCTGAGCGACACGGGCGTCGCGGCGCCGCGCGGCAGGCTGACGGCACGGGCGAGCGGCACCTCCCGGAACCGGTACAGCTCGCGCAGCTCACGCCGGACCTCCCGCACGAACCGGCCGAACTCCTGGCCGGGCGCCGGGCGGGCGAGGACGGGTAACTCGTTGACGAACGGCCCGATGTGGTCGCGGGTCGCCGGGCCGCGCGTGGTCACGTCGACCGCGACCGCCGCGTCCCGCGCGCCGTACCGGAACAGCAGCGCGTGCGTGGCGGCCACCAGCGTCTCGAAGGTCGTGGCCCCGGCGGCCTCGGCCACCGCGGCGGCGTCCCGGCCGAGCCCGAGATCGGTCCCGGTGCCGGCCTGGTCGCCGTCGCCGTACCGGTGGGCGGTGCGCCGCTGGCCGGGCAGCACGATCTCGGCGGGCTCGGTCCAGCGCTCCGCCCAGAATTCGCAGGCGGCGGGCAGCGCGGCCGACACGCGTTCGTGCTCGGCGCGGGCCGCCTCGGCGAACGGCAGCGGCGTCACCGCCTCGCGCGGGCCGCCGCCGGTCCTGGCGCGGTAGTAGCGGGCCAGGTCGCGGACCAGGATGTCCTTGGACATGCCGTCGAAGACCAGGTGGTGGGCGACGAACAGCAGCAGGTGCCGCCCCGGCCCGGCGGGTACGAGGGTGAACCTCGCCAGCGGCCCCTTCTCCAGGTCGAAGCCGCGGGTGACCTCGTCGCGCACGAGCCGGTCGAGGGCGGCCGGGGACGGCAGGTCGGTGAGCGTCACCGACGGCTCCGCCGCCGCGGCCAGGCGCGGGCCACCGGGGCTCTCCTCGACCGTGGTGGCGAGCACCGGGTGCCGGGCGGCCACGTCGCCGCACGCGGCGAGCAGCGCGGCCACGTCGAGGTCGCCGTCGAACCACAGGGCGAGCGGCATGTGGTACGCCGTGCCGGCGCCCATGCGCTCGCTGATCCACATGCCCTCCTGGGCCGGCGAAGCCGGGGGGCTGTCCTGGCGGTGCGTCATGTTCGTTCTCTCTGTCCCACCCACTGGCCGCGCGGGCCGCCAGGGGTTGTCACGTGGAGTGGGCCGCCGGGGGTGCGTCCGGCTGCTCGATCAGTTCGAGGAGCCGGGGTTTCACCACCTTCCCGACGTGGTTCTTCGGCAGCTCGGTGAGGAACAGCAGGCGGCTCGGCAGCTCGTGCCGCGCCAGCCGGTCCAGCAGGAAGGCCCGCAGGTCGGCGGCGGTGACCGGGTAGCGGGTGACGACGGCCGCGGCGGTCACCCGGCCGAGGACCTCGTGCGGGACGCCGACCACGGCGGCCTCGGCGACCGCCGGGTGCTCGTACAGCGCGGCCTCCACCTGGAGCGTGGACACCTTGTGCGCGCCGGACTTGATGACGTCGCTCTCCCGGTCGACCAGGTAGAGGTAGCCGTCGTCGTCCAGGTAGCCGATGTCGCCCATGCGCACCCAGCCGTCCTGGAAGATGTCGTCGGTGAGCCGCCGGTCCCGGTAGTAGGCACGCGTTCCGGCGGGGGAGCGCAGCCAGACCTCTCCCTGTTCGCCGGGCGCGGCCGTCGTGCCGTCCGCGGTGACGATCTTGAGGTCGCTGCCGGACGAGGGCCGTCCCACCGACGAGGACCGCCGGGGGTCCACGATCATCGTGGTCTGCGCCGGGGCGGCCTCGGTGGAGGTGTAGTAGTTGACGATGGTCGCCTTGGGGAACGCCTTGGCCATGCCCGCGGCGACGGCGGGCGGCAGGCTGGCGGCGGTGGAGCCGAGCAGCCGCACGCTCGACAGGTCGTGCCGGTCCGCCACCCCGGCGTTGAGTAACTCGATGGCCATGGCGGGCACCACGAACACCGTCCCCACGCGGTACGACTCGATCAGCTTGGCGAAGCGCCCCGGGGTGAAGCGGGGCAGGGTCAGCGCGGCGGGGCTGGCGTCCAGGGCGTTGACGAGCATGGTCTGCCCGGCGTTGCTGCCGATGGGGAACGCGTGCAGGAAATGCTTGGAGTGCGCGAGCTTGCGGCGGCGCGGGTTGGTGGTGACGCCGTACCCGAGGTTGGCGTGCGTGGCCCCGACGCCCTTGGCCCGTCCGGTCGTGCCGGAGGTGTAGATGATCTGCGCCAGATGGCCGGGCGCGACCTCGCGCCGCAGCGGGGCGCCGTCCTCCTCGCCGAGCTCGGCCGGCGTCGCCCGCCAGTCGCCCACCTCGGGCGGCTCGATGCCCGCGCCGTGCAGGACGGCCGTCACCGAGCAGTCCGTCAGCGCGTGCCGCACCTCGGCGGGGGCCAGCCGGTCGGACAGCGGCACGGCCACGCACCCGGCGCGCATCACGCCGCACCACGCCACCGCGAAGTCGATCCAGTCCCGCTCCCCGAACACGAGCCCCACCCGCGCCCCGGCCTGCTGTTCCCGCTCGATCAGCGCACGCGCGAACCCGTCGGCCCGCCTGTCCCACTCCCCGAACGAGAGCGTCCCCACGTCGGCGACCACGAGCGCGTCTCGCTCGGGCTCCTCCTCCGCCCTGCGCCGCAGCAGGTCAGGGAGAGTCAGCCCATGGTCACCGATCATCACGCCACGTCACCGAAAAATTTCGACAAAATGACCCACTCCGCATGATCTATGCCGAACCACCAGTTCGACCTGATTTAGGTCATCCCCGAACTCACTTGGAAGAATAGGCAAGACGTGTGGGACACAACAGAGAAACATGAAAAGTTCCGCGTCGAAACATTTCAGAGAGCAAAGCGACGACCGCCGCGTCGATCTTGGTCCGACACGGAGAGCGAGGCTAGGGCGGCCTCCACCTTTTCCGCCGGATACGGCGTCTCCCGGCTCACTCCGAACAGGTCCCGGTAGAAGTCGTTCATCACCGCGGCCACTGGCGCGTACCGCCGGATGACCGCCGCCACCTCGGCCGGGGCGCCGAGCGGCTCGGCCCCCTCCGCGCACGCCCGGACGAACGCGTCGCGCTCCGCGGACCCGGTGTTCGGCGCCGCGATCCCGCACACGTCGGACACCAGCCGGTTCACCATCCCCATGATCACATGGGCCTGATCGTGCGATCGGTGGCTTTCCAGGAACACGGCCTCCGGCGCGGAGAGGTCGAAGCGCGGGGACGTCGCCAGGCCGAGGTCCGAGATGTACACGCGGTGGCCGTCGGTGAGGACGTTGGCGAAGTGGGCGTCGAAGTGCGCCAGCCCGCCCGCGTTCATGAAGGCCACGTCGGCGAGCAGCCGCGACTCCAGCATCGCGCACGCCGCGACGGCGTCCTCCCCGGCGGCGGCCCGCGCGACCAGCCAGTCGTGCAGCGTGTGCGGGACGAACTCCAGGAACAGCACGATGCTCGCCGACGCCTCCCGCAGCGCGTGCAGCCGCCGCCGCACCTCGGGCGCGCCGCCCCAGTACGCCACGGCCCGCTCGACGTCGGCGTGCTCCTCGGCCGGCGGCGCCGCGCCGGGCAGCACCCGCCAGTGGTACATCAGCGGGAACGCGCCGCTGCGCCCGCCGAGCACCCACTCGGTCGTCACGAGGTTCGCCGCGAGCTCCCGCCAGGCGCCGAAGCCCGGGGATCCCACGCCGTACTGGCAGAACGGCGGCAACCCGAAGAGGTTCGCCGTCGACATGACGTTCTCCGGCCGCCGCTCCAGATCGGTGAGCGGCACGCGCTTGACGAACACCGGCACCCCGCCGACGTCCAGCGTCGCCGACATGCCGCCGATGCCGGCACCGGTGGTCCGAGCGCCTTCGACCAGCTCCGCGAGCCGCCGGTCGTCGTACGCCGCCAGTGCGCCCGACACCTCGGCATGCCTGAGCACCCGCGCCCCGTGGGACGTGTCCGTCATTGGCGCACACCGCCTTCCTGCCCCGCCGGCAAGCCGTGCACCGGGGGCCGTTCGTGAGTATGCACGCCGTCTGTGCGGAGATGACTCCCTCCACCGGGAAGATCGTATTCGAACCTGTGTACGAGTCTGTGGATACTGTGGATAACTTCCGGAAACGCGAAGGCCCGCACCGGTGCACGGCGCGGGCCCTCGGAGTGCGGATCAGTGGTGGGAGTGGGATTCGAGCAGGCGGTCGCCGGGGTTGCAGAGTTCTCCGGTGAAGAACGTGCTGCCGGGGACGCAGCGCCACATGCTGGGGTTGGTGAAGCTCGGCGCGAGACGGACGTTGGCGGCCTGTTCGAGGGCGTAGGCGTCGGCGAGCAGGGTGCCCTCGCTGAACGCCGTGCCGACGAACGTGACGCCGATCGGGTTGTGGCCCGCGGAGCTGGCGGTCGCGCCGTACCCGGCGGGGATCGTCAGCGCCGGGTAGCCCGCGCGGTCGGCGTAACCGATGAGCGCGTTGCCGCTCGGCACCATCACGGCGTCGAAGTCGTCGGACTTGTCATCGGGTGTCCCGTTGGCGAGGATGCCGTCGATCACCGCGCGGTTGGACGCCTTGCCCGCCTCCAGATCGGCCTGGTACGCCGCGCCGGTCGCGGGGTCGGCCAGGTCGACGGCCTGGGCGGCGAGCAGCTGGCCCTGCTGGTACTTGAGTCCCTCCACGGGGTTGGCGTTGTTGTAGTCGATGACGGCCTGGAGCGACCGGGCACCGGGGCCGCGCCGGATACCGGCCAGGTAGCCGTTCAGGTCGCGCTTGAACTCGCTCGGCACGACGCTCGCCGGGTCGGGGCTCGGCGCGCCCACCGTCACCTGGGCCGTGGTGGCGCCGAGCGACTGCAGCGCCGTCACCACCGTGGGGTACGGCTCGGCCGTGCTCGCCACCACGGCGATCTTCTTGCCCTGCAGGGCGGTCGGGGACAGGCCCGCGGTGTAGTCCTTGACCGGCGCGCCCTTCGTCGCCGGGTCGGACGGGTCGGGCCCGGCGATCACCGAGAGCGCGCTCGCGGCGTCGCGCACGGTGCGGGTGATCGGCCCCGGCGCGTCCTGCGACCGGGCCACCGGAAGCACGCCGGTGCGGCTGACCAGCCCCACCGTCGGCTTCAGGCCGACTACGCCCGCCACGTCGGCGGGGGCCACCAGCTGCGCGGAGTCGGGGGACGTCTCCATGCCGAAGGTGATCGCCGCGAGCCCGGACGCCGTCGCCGCCGCCGAGCCGCCGGACGAACCGGCCGGGGTCTTGTCGGTGTCGGACGGCAGCAGCACCTGGCCGGCCAGCGAGGAGTACCCCTTCGGCAGGTTGGCGTCGAAGACGCCGTTCAGCTCGGTGATGTTGGTCTTGCCGAGAATGATCGCCCCGGCGGCCTTGAGCTTGGCCACGACCGTCGAGTCACGCTTGGGCTGGAGGTCCTGCAGGGCGATGGAGCCGCCCGTGGTCGGCAGCGAGTCCACGTCGAACCCGTCGTTGACCAGCACCGGCAGGCCGTACAGCGGCCCGCGGACCGGCTTGCGGCCCCACTTGTCCCTCTTGTCGCGCTCCTTGTCGATCGCCCTGGCCTCCTTGAGGGCGTTGGTGTTGAGTGCGCGCACCGCCTGGGTGGCCGGGCCCTCGGCGTTGGTCAGCGCGATCCGGTAGAGGTACGCCTTGACCAGGTCCTCCGAGCTCAGCTTGCCCGAGGCGAGCCGGGTGGCGAGGCTCTGCGCCGACTCGGTCTCCAGCGAGAACGGCAGCGGCCTCGGCGCGCGGCCGATGAGGTCCATGACGGCGTCGTAGTCGGGGTTGCAGTGCCCGCGCCTGGCGAACGGCGGCGCGGGTTCGGTCTTCGCGCAGCGGTACATGCTCGGGTTGACCGACGAGGCCGGCTGCCGCAGGCGGGTGGCCTGCTCGATGACGTACCCGACGCCGAGCAGGTCGTACTCGCTGTAGGCGGTGCCGTGCACCTGCACGTTGACCGCGCGGCGGTTGGTGGCGCCGTACCCCATGGGGATGGTGATCGTCGGGTACCCGGCCTGCGGCCCGTTGGGGACGCTACCGAGGATCGCGATCACCGGGTCGGCGGGCTTGGCCGGGTCGGAGTCGGTGTAGGTGACCATGTCGTTGATGGCCTTGTGCCAGGCGGCCTTGCGGACGATCAGGTTCGCCCGGTACGCGACCTCGTTGGCGCCGCCGGGGGTGACGTCGCCGTTCAGCGCGTTGAGGTGGCTGTTGTTGCCGAACTTCAGGGCCTGCTGGGCGTTGGCCTGGTTGTCGGCCACCTCTTCGGCCAGCGACTTGATCGGGGCCTTCGCGCCGAGCCGCTTGTAGTACTCGTCGATGCTCTTGTGCTGCTCGTACCCGCTCGGCAGGCTCGGCAGCGTGGGGATCTGCACCGTCGGCCGGGGCACCATGACCGCGCCGGCGGCGGTCAGCGCGTCATACGCGATCTTGAGTGGGGTGCCGTCGGTGAGCGTGCCGTTGTAGCCGATCTTCTTGCCCCTGACGAAGTTCACGTCCAGGGCCTTCATGTAGTCCGGCAACGTCGCGGGGAGCGCGGGGATGACGCCGGTCGCGATGTAGTCGTCGCCGAACATCGCGCGGTAGCCCGCGTCGGCGACCGGGTCGGGGCCGGCGATCGAGGCGAGCGTCATCGCCGCGTCCGACACGCTGCGGACCATCGGCCCCGCGATGTCCTGCGACGCGCTGATCGGCGCGATGCCGTACCCCGGCACCAGCCCGACGGTCGGCCGCAGGCCGACGAGGCTCTGCGCGTTCGACGGGCTGATGATCGAGCCCGACGTCTCGGTGCCGATGCCGAGCGTGGACATGGCCGCCGCCATGGCCGAGCCGGTTCCCGAGGACGACCCGCTGGGGTTCTGGTCGGCGTCGATGCCGTTGAGCACCTGACCTGTGAGGTTGCCGAACCCGGACGGCTGGCTGCCGAAGCTGTTGGCGTACTCCGAGAGCCCCACCTTGCCGAGGATCACCACGCCGTGCTCGCGCAGCTTCTTGGTGATGCCCGCGTCGGTCGCCGGGTACGACTTGCGCAGCGAGTAGTTGCCGGCCGAGGTGTACATGCCGGTGACGTCGATGAGGTCCTTCAGCAGGATCGGCAGCCCGTGCGCCGGGCCGAGCACGCGGCCCGACCGCCGCTGCCGGTCGGCGGTCTCCGCGTCCTTCAGCGCGGCGGCGTTGAGCTGCGTCACGGCGTTCAACCCGGGTCCGCGCTTGTTCAGCGCCTCGATCCGGTCGATGTAGGCCTTGGTGAGCTCCACGGAGGTGAGCTGCCCCTTGGCCATCATGGCCACGGCCTGCGCTCCGGTGAGCGTCTCCAGATCGAGCACCCGCGGCCGGGGGTGGGCTTCGGCGGCCGTGGGGGCGAGGGTGGGGATGAGGGAGAGGACGAGGAGAGCTGTGAGGGTGAAGCGGGTTCTGTGCACCACTTGCTCCTTGGGAGAACCTCGGATGCCCGTGACGCTATAGATGATCAATTACCGTCAAATGTCCGGAATGTTCCCAGAGTGAAACCACGGGAACAGGCGTCCGAATTACCGCATGACCGTTACCCGCCCGACGCTCGCCGGCGCGCTGCGCCGCAAGGAACAGCTGACCTCTCGGGCCTAGGGACGGAAGGCGGGACACCCGGGAGCGGGCCGCGTTCCCGGGTGTCCCGCACCGGTCCGTCACCGGATCGCCCCCGCGGGGGGGCATCCGGTCACGTCCGGTCAGATGAAGACGCCCGCCGAGCCCGCGTCGCCGCGGTGGACGTCGACGGTGCTGTCGAACTTGCGCCAGTCGTTGCCGTTGTAGGGGTTGTTGTCGTTGATGTTGAGGAGCAGCCGGCCCGGCCTGCCGTTGGGGGGTGTTCCCTGCCAGAAGCGGCCCGCCTCGATCCAGCTGCCCGCGGTGCCGCCGAAGGAGACGAGCAGGGCGTAGGCGGTGCCGTCCGGCTTGGGGGCGGCCTGGTCGGCGTGGTGGCCGGGCCAGCCTTCCGGGCCGTGGAGGCCGGCGGCGAAGACGCCCGACCAGATCTCGCCGTTCGTGCTGACCGTGACGGTGTCGCCGGGGTTGACGTTGATGCCGGTGTTGACCAGCCCCCCGCCGGGGCCGTCGTAGGGGTGGAAGTGCATGCCGGTGATGTCGGCGCCCTGCGCGGCCAGCGGCTGGACGTACTCCGCGGCGAGCGCGACCCGGGCCAGCGTGCCGTCCGCGACGTGGCGGGCGGTGAAGGAGATCGGCGCGCCGAGGTTCTGGCTGTTGAACATCAGGCCGTTCTTGAACACCTGCCGCAGGTCGTCGATGGGGTCGGCGAGGGTCTGGAAGGTCTGGCGGCCGGGGACGCCGATGGTGTAGGCCTTGACCTCGGAGTTCTCCATGATCTGTTGCGTGCGGACGTCGGCGCTGCCGGTCACCGACGTCGCGTTCTGCACGTTCGCGCGCAGGGCGGCGGTCAGGTCGGCGCTGGAATACGATCCCTGCGCCGTCAGGCAGATGAGCCGGCCGTATTGAACGCTGTCGATGAACAGCGGCGGATTGTCCGGGCCGACATATGGGGCTATATCCTGGAATTTCACACTTTCATCCCAGAATCCCGCCGCCTGCGGGCCACTGGGCGTGAAAGTGACGGAGTAGAAGATCTGCCGGATCACCGCCACCGCGACGCTCTGCTTGTACGTCTGGGTGAGCGAGGCGTTCGCGTCGACACCGAAGCTCGTCCCCTTCACCGTGAGGCCGAGTTTGACGCCGACCTCGCGCAGGGTCGACGCCTTTTCCACGCCGAATTTGACGATTCCCGGGGAGTCGGTGGGATTGACCTGCGTGATGACCGAGCGCCGCGCCTCGTTCACGGTCGAGACCGACGGGCTCGCCACCTCACGGCTCTGGCCCGCCCCGGCGACGTCGGCGATGAGGTCGGTGACCACCGTGACCGTGCCCGGCACGCGCGAGAGCGGGCCGATCTGGGCGACGTCCCCCGCCAGCAGCGCCCGCCCCTGGATCACCTGTCCGGGCCAGACGCCCATCGCGGCGAGGTCCTGCAGGAACGACTGCTCGACGATCTCGTTCACCAGGCGTCGCCGCTGCTCGGTCACGATGTACGCGACCCCGCTCGCGTCCACGGTGGACGACTGGGGCGGGGCCAGGTCGCTCGATCCCGTGATGACCGGAGGCAGGCGTCCGAGCCGGTCGAGCGAGGCCGACAGGTCGTCCGCCGCCCTCAGTCGTCCCGCGGCCGGGATGTTTCCCGCGCCTCCCGGCCTGCCGGTCGCCCAGATGGGCAGCCCTTCGCCGTGGCGGACGACGAGGTTCCCGTCGTTCTCCAGCGCCAGGTAGGCGCCGTGCAGGCCGTCCCCGAAGGTGCCCGAGGCCCAGCGGATCGCCCCGCCCTTGTCGAGCAGCACGAGGTTCCCGTCGTCGCGCATGAGCGCGCGGGACGGGCGTTGCGGCTCGGGCAGCGCCCAGGTGCCCGACGACCAGTACGCCGCGTCGTCCCCGGCGGGGAGCCCGCGTGATGAATTGTTCGGCAGTACGACCGGTGTGGAGAGATGACGTAGTACGAGATCCCCATCCGATCGCAGGACGAGTTCGAATAATCCGTTAGGTGAGGTGAGCTTGTCGCCTAACGCGAGCTCGGCCCCCGCCGACAGTTGATCGGACATTTCGTAATTCCTCCCCATTTTTGACGCTCCCCGCGTCTGGTGCCGCTCAGTGCACTACAGGCGGTAGGAGGGGAATAGCACAATAAATGCTGACGATGGCCCCGGCTGTTAATCACTTTTAGCCCACCGGAAAATTCACCCGCGAGACAAACGGTCGCGGCGCTCATCGCGCGGTCCGGCGGCAGGGCACACTCGTCCCATGCAGATCATGTCGTTCCCCGAGGAGGCCGTCCCGCTCGAGTTCCGCACCCAGATCCTCGACCTGTGGCGCGAGGTGTGGCCGTCCGGCGCCGACCCCGCCCACGATCCGGCCCTGCACCCGGTCTCCATGATCCTCGTGGACGACGGGCACGTGCTCGCCACCCTGGACATCCTCACCAAGCAGATCACCCACGCGGGCCGCTCCTACCGGGCGGGCGGCCTCAGCACCGTGGTGACCCGCTCCACCGCCCGCCGCCGAGGGCACGGCCACCACCTGGTCTCGGCCGCCCACACGGCCATGGCCGCCGCCGACCTCGACATCGGCCTGTTCACCTGCGACCGCCCCCTCGCCCCCTTCTACGAGAGCGCCGGCTGGCACACCCTCCCCGGCACCGTCCTGGTCGGCGGCACCCCGGAGGCACCCTTCCCGAGCGACCACCCCGGCATGGACAAGGTCACCATGGCCGACTTCTTCTCGCCGCGGGGCCGCACCCACCGCCTCTCCTTCGAGCACGCCCGCGTCGAGCTGTATCCCGGGGAGATCGACAAACTGTGGTGACGTCCGGCCCGTAGCAGACTGGTCGCCGTGCAGTCGTCATCCCTGATCTCCGTCACGCCCGCCCTGCCCGTCGTGCTGGTGCTGATGGTCGCGCTGGGCGCGGCCGTCGCGCGTCTCGGCCACCTCGGGCACGGCGGGGCCGTGGTCACGGCCTGCGTGCGGGCGGCGGTGCAGCTGGCCGCGGTGTCGGCCGTCATCACCTGGGTGGTGACGGCGTCGCCCGCGGTGGGCGGGTTCATCGCGCTCATGTTCGGCGTCGCGGCGTTCACCGCGGGACGCCGCATCACGAACGGCTCCACGGCCTGGTGGGCCAGTGTGCCGATCGCCGCCGGAACCGTGCCCGTGCTGGCCCTGCTGACCCTCAGCGGGGTCGTCTCCAACGCCGGGCTCGTGCTCATCCCGATCGCCGGGATCCTGCTCGGCGGCTGCATGACGGCCACCGCCCTGGCGGGACGGCGCGCCGTCGACGAGCTCACCCAGCGCAGGGGAGAGGTGGAGGCCGCTCTGGCCCTCGGCTTCACCGACCGCGCCGCGGCCCTGGAGATCTGCCGCCCCGCCGCCGCCCAGGCTTTGGTGCCCGCCCTCGACCAGACCAGGACCGTCGGGCTCGTCACCCTGCCCGGCGCCTTCGTCGGGATGCTGCTGGGCGGCGCCGGTCCCGTCCAGGCGGGGATCGTCCAGCTCGTGGTCCTGGTGGCCCTGCTGGCCGCCGAGACCGTGGCGATCGTGGTGGCCGTCGAGCTGGTGGCCCGCGGTCTGCTGTCCCGCTGAGGCCGCCCCCGGCGGCCGTCGTCCCCGCCTCGCCGGTCTGTGCCGCCTCGTCCTGCCTCTACCATGATCGGCGGATCTGTCGGTCTTCACGCTAGAGGGAGCGATCGCGAAGGTGCCCGGGCAAGAACTCATCCGCGCCGTCCTGGAGAGACCTCTCGTCCAACGGGCGATCATCACGGTGATCGTCGTCAACGCGGTCACCATGGGCATGGAGACCAGCGACTACCTGATGGACCACGCCGGCGGCCTGCTGCACGTCGTCGACCGCGCCGCACTGGCGATCTTCACCGTCGAGCTGGCCGCCCGCCTGTACGCCTACGGGCGTTCCTTCTTCAAGGACCCGTGGAACTGGTTCGACGCCGTCATCGTCACCGTGTCCCTGGTCCCCGCCTCCGGCCCGACCTCGGTGCTGCGGGCCCTGCGCATCCTGCGCGCCCTGCGCCTGGTCTCGGCCGTGCCGAGCATGCGCCGCGTCGTCGGAGCCCTGCTGGCCGCCGTCCCCGGCATGGCCTCGATCATCGGCCTGCTGGTCCTGATGGTCTACATCGCCGCCGTGATCACCACCAAACTCTTCGGCGACCTGGTCCCCGCCCGCTTCGAGGACCTGTCCAGCTCGCTGTTCACCCTCTTCCAGATCATGACGGGCGACGACTGGGGCACCGTCGCCCACGAGGTGATGGCCCACCGCCCCTGGGCCTGGATCTTCTTCATCGCCTACATCCTGATGTCCACCTTCGTCGCCCTGAACCTCTTCATCGCCGTCGTCGTCAACGCCATGAACGACGCCGAACCCTCCCCCGCCGAGACCCGCGCCCAGGCCGACCTGGAAGCGATGCGCCAGGAACTGTCCGCCGTGAACGCCAAACTCGACCAGCTGCTCATGCGCGAGCACGCCGGCCCGCGGCCACCGGCCTGATCCCCGCCGTCACAGGACGGGAGGGATCACGGCGTCGATGAGATGAGGGCCGGGGGCGCGCAGGGCCTCGGCGAACTGGGCGGCCAGTTCTTCGGCGGTGGTGGCTCTGGTGGCGGGCACGCCGAAGCCCTCGGCCAGGTGGACGAAGTCGATGTCGGGGGGTGACAGGCTGAGGAGGCGGGCGGCTTCGGGGCCGGGGGAGCTGGCGCCCACGCGCTGGAATTCGAGGCGGAGGATGGCGTAGGCGCGGTTGTTGAGGACGACGGTGGTGACGTCGAGGTTCTCGCGGGCCTGGGTCCACAGGGTGGAGATGGTGTACAGGGCGCTGCCGTCGGACTGGAGGGTGACGACGGGGCGGCCGGGGGCGGCGATGGCGGCGCCGGTGGCCACGGGCATGCCCTGGCCTATCGCGCCGCCGGTGAGGGTGAGCAGGTCGTGGCGGGGCGCGCCCGCGGTCGCCTTCGGGAGCAGGACGCCGGAGGTGTTGCTCTCGTCGGAGATGATCGCGTTCTCCGGGAGCAGGGCGCCGATGACGTCGGCCCAGTTGGCGAAGGTCAGCGGGCCGGACGGCAGGGGCGGGCGGCGGGACGGGTGCGGCACGGGGGCGGTGCCGGGGGCCACCAGATCGGCCAGGTCGGTGAGCGCGCGGACGACGTCCTGGCCGGGCTCGGCGAGCGTGTGGATCCGGCAGCCTTCCGGGACCAGGTCGCTCGGCTCGCCGGGATAGGCGAAGAACGTCACCGGCGCGGTGGCCCCGGCGAGGATCAGGTGCCGGTGCCCGGCGAGCTGGGCCGTCGCCTGGTCGGAGCGGTAGGCGAGGCGCTCGACGGCGGGCAGCCCGGCGCCGCGCTGGAGGCGCGCGGGGAAGGTCTCGGCCAGCGCCTTGGCGCCGGTCGCGGCGCTGATGCGGCTGGTGGCGTTCAGACCGGCTTCCAGGCAGGCGGGGCCGCCGATGAGCAGGACCACCGGCTCGCCGCCGCGCAGCAGGTCGGCGGCCCGGGCGACGGCCGGGGCGGCGACCGGCGCCGGGGGCTTCGGCGCGACGGGCCGCGCCGGGCGCCCGCCCTCGCCCCAGGAGAGGTCCGCGGGCAGGACGAGGGTCGCGACGCGGCCCGGGGCGTCCATCGCGGCGGCGACCGCGGCCGCGGCGTCGGCGCCCACGTCCCCGGTGGCGGCGCAGCGGCGCACCCACCCGTTCAGCGAACCGGCGACCGCCTCGATGTCCGACTCCAGCGGCGCGTCGTACTTCTTGTGGTAGGTGGCGTGGTCGCCGACGACCACGACCACCGGGGTGCGGGCGCGGCGGGCGTTGTGCAGGTTCGCCAGGCCGTTGCCGAGACCGGGGCCGAGGTGGAGCAGCGCGGCGGCGGGCCTGCCCGCGACGCGGGCGTAGCCGTCGGCGGCGCCGGTCACCACACCCTCGAAGAGCCCGAGGACGCCGTGCATCTCGGGCACCGTGTCGAGGGCGGCCACGAAGTGCATCTCGGAGGTGCCGGGGTTGGCGAAGCACACGTCGACGCCCGCGTCGGCGAGGGTACGGATGAGGGACTGCGCGCCGTTCATTCCGTGCGCCCTTCTGTGCGTTGGCGTCCAGTTTAGAAGGGGGGAAGGGCGAACGGGCTCAGGGGCGGGCGAGCAGGGCGAGGGGATTGATGCCGGGCAGGGGGCCGGGGAGGGTTCCGGCGGCGGGGAGCCACAGGACGAAGGTGCTGCCCTCGCCGAGCCGGGAGAACAGGCGGACGTGGCCCCCGTGGGATTCGACGATCTGGCGGACGATGGCCAGGCCCAGGCCGGTGTGGCGGTCGCGGCGGCTGACGTCGCCGCGCCAGAAGCGGTCGAAGACGCGGCCCTGGTCGTCCTCGGTCAGGCCGGGGCCGGCGTCCTCCACGGCGACCCAGATCCAGCCGTCGGCGTCGCCGGCCGCCACGACGACCTCGCTGCGCGACGGCGCCAGGCGGACGGCGTTGGACAGCAGGTTGCCGACCGCGCGGCGCAGGGCGTCGTGGTCGCCGATGACCACCAGGCCCTCGGGGAGCGAGCGGCGCAGCGTGATCTCGCGTTCGGCGCCGAGTGTGCCGAACTCCTCGCACGCCTCGCGGGCCACCGGGCCGACGTCCACGTCGGTGTCGGCGAGGGCGGGCGCGGCGCGGCGCGCGGTCGCCAGCAGGTCCTCCACGAGGCGGGTCATCCGGGTGGTGGCGCGGTCGACGATGGCCGCGGCGTGCGCGCGTTCCGCGTCGGTGCTCTCCGGTGAGGTGAGGACGGCGTCCACGTTGGCCCGGATGATGGCCAGCGGGCTGCGCAGCTCGTGGGAGGCGTCGTCGACGAGCTGGCGCTGGGTGCGGAAGGCGTGCTGCAGCCGGTCGAGCATGGTGTCCAGGGTGTCGGCGAGGTCGCGCAGCTCGTCCTTGGGCCCGGTGAGCCTGATCCGCCGGGTGAGGTCGGTCGCCTGGATCTCCGCGGCCGTCCGGGTGATGGCCCGCACGGGCCGCAGCACCCGGCCGGACAGCACCCACCCGATGCCGAGGCTGGCCACGAACAGCGCGGCCAGCGTGGCCAGGGAGTAGTCGCGCAACGTCTGCAGCGTCTGGACGTTGACGGCGTTCTCGACCTCCTTGACGAGCACCACCTCCTGCTTGCCGACGTAGGAGCCGTCTCGGAACGCCTTGGCGTACTGGGTGGTGTACGGCCGCTGCTCGGTGCTCTTGGACACCGCGAAGTAGATGGAGCCGAGCACCAGCGCGGCCAGCACGAACAGCAGCCCGGAGTACAGCACGGTGAGCCGGAAGCGGATCGTGTGCGCGAAGCCGGGCACTCCTTTCACGTCTGCTCTCTCAGCCGGTATCCCTTGCCGATCACGGTCTCGATCAGGCCTTCGACGCCGAGCTTGCGCCGCAGGTTGCCGACGGTGACCCGGACGGTGTTGGTGAACGGGTCGGTGTGCTCGTCCCAGACGTGTTCGAGCAGCTCCTCGGAGGAGATGACGTGCCCGGGCCGGGTCATCAGGTAGTGCAGCACGCCGAACTCCTTGGGCGTCAGGGGGAGCTGCCGGCCGGCCCGGTACGCCTCGAACCGGGCGGTGTCCAGCCGCAGCTGGCCCACCTCCAGCACCGCGGTGCCTCCCCCGCCGTCCCTGCGCAGCAGCGCGCGCACCCGGGCGAGCAGCTCGGGGAAGGCGAACGGTTTGACCAGGTAGTCGTCGGCCCCCTCGTCGAGCCCTCTGACCCGGTCGTCGAGACGGTCCCTGGCGGTGACCATGAGGATCCGCACGGCGTTCCCGTACTCGGCGCGCCGGATCGACCGGCACAGGTCGAACCCGTCGCCTCCCGGCAGGTTCAGGTCGAGAAGCACCAGGTCGTAGTCGTTCGTCTGGAGCTTCTCCTCCGCCTGACCGACGTCGTAGGCGACGTCCACGGCGTATCCGGCCCGGACGAGCCCCACCTTCAGGGCGTCGACCAGATCTTCTTCGTCCTCGACAACGAGCAACCTCATGAAAAGAACCTAGTTTCGGATGATTCGTTCCGCGACAGCGGCGGCCCGGTCGATGGGAATGGCGAATCCGATGCCGATGGAGCCGCCGCCCCGCCTGGACAGGATCGCGGTGTTCACACCGATCACCTCCCCGCGGGCGTTGACCAGCGGGCCGCCGGAGTTGCCCGGGTTGATGGAGGCGTCGGTCTGCACCGCCCTGAGCCGCCCGTTGCTCAGCGGCACCAGGCGGCCGACCGCGCTGACGATGCCCGACGTCACCGTGCCGGACAGCCCGAGCGGCGAGCCGACGGCCAGCACCTGGTCGCCCACCGCGACGTCGCGGGACCTCCCGAGGACGGCCGGGGTGAGCCCGGGGGCGCCGTCCACCTCCAGCACCGCGAGGTCGTCGTCCGGCTCCGAGCCGACGACCCGCGCGGTGACGCGCCTGCCGTCGTGCAGCACCGCGGTCACCCGCGTGCCGCCGGAGACGACGTGAGCGTTGGTGAGGATGTGCCCGGCCGCGTCGATCACGAAGCCGGAGCCGGTGCCGCCCGCCGCCTCGATCGAGACGACGCTCGGCAGCACCCGCGCCGCGACGCCGCTCAGCCCTCCGAGGACGGTGACCGGCCCGGCCGCCGACCGGGGCAGCGGCGCCGGCGCCGCCTCCCGGCCCGGCGTCAGCGCTGCGCCCGCGACGCCGGCCGCCCCGCCGGTGAGGGCCGCGACGACCGCCGCGGCCAGCAGCACCCG